>CALURE010000038.1 GCA_944323095.1 Candidatus Gastranaerophilales bacterium | reverse complement strand
GAGTGAAAGCCGGGAGCTTCTTTGCGGTACTTTCTTGTCGGTACAAGAAAGTACCAACAAGGTATCTTTAGTAGATTGTTTTACTTCCGATAACATATCTTATGTTATCTTGTTATCACAATCAAATTTCTGGTGTGGTTTTCAGCAAGAGGCAAGTCGTATTGAATTATATCAATAACTTTTGCTTTGTATTTTTGTAACGTGTGGCTGGCTTCTTTAATTTCTTCTTCTGCCCGTACGGATTTATAAGCTATGAAATAACCTCCATTATTTAATAAGGGCATTGCATATGTTGTTATAACCTTCAAAGGTGCAACTGCGCGGGATGTTATTATGTCGTATTTACTTTTAAGATTTTCAGCCCTGTCGCATATAGTATGTAGGTTTTTTATATTTAATTCCGTTTTTATATTTTCTATTGCATTAATTTTTTTTCTTATGCTGTCAAGTGCGTAGACTTCAATTTCAGGATAAGCTAAAGCGACAGGCACAGAGGGAAAGCCTCCTCCTGTTCCGATATCCAGTAAAGTTGACAGATTATGTGTAAAGTATTTTTTTAAAAAGTTTTCTATGGAAAGACTGTCATATATGTGTTTTTCCCATAAAAATTTTTCATCATTTTTTGAGATTAAGTTTAATTTGGAATTCTGTTCTAAAAATACTTTTATGTAATCCTTAAAAAATTCTTTGTTTTTCATTCTATTCCTAATTTATTTATATCATTAATTCGTATTTCAATTTTTGCGATATTGTCTTTGCTTAAATTATTCATCGCAAGGTTATGTGCGGATTTATAGTGGTTTAATGCGTTTTTATAATCTTTTCTTTTATAATAAAAGTCTCCGAGTGCGACATCGGAGGATGCCATATAAAATGCTTCATTAAGCTCTATAGCGCAGGCTTTTGCTTTTTTTAGATATGCGAGGGTTTTCTCTGGCAGCCTGTTTGAATTTATTTCCGCAAGCTTCATTGAAGATAAATAAATTCCGTTATTGTTGCCTGTAAGTTCATCTAATCTTAAGCTTTCCTGTAGATATTTAAGTGCTAAATCAGATTTTCCGTTTTCGTCAAATATCGTTGCAAGATTTGTAAGAGCGGAGGAAAGATATGCATTAATTTTTGGATCCTGAGATGTTTCCACGCATTTTTTATAATATTTTACAGCTTCATCAATTTTGTTTTCTTCATCGCAGTTTAATGCATATTTAAAATATAATTCAGCAAGAACATTTGTTTCTATGCCGGCAGTTGATGTAGGCAGTGCTTTTTTTATACTTTCTCCGGTTATGCTAGAAAGCAGAAGTTCCGATTTAAGCTTTAAGTTAGGCAAAACAGGTTCGTTTAGAATTTCTTTTAATATTTTTTCTGCTCTTTCTCGTTTAAAAGTTATGTAATAAATATTTGCGATTTCATACCTGCCTTCGTTAATTTTTTCTGTATCGCCTGTGGATGCGTAAAATTCAACCGCAAGTTCAAAATACTTTAACGCATTAAACCAGTCTGACATTTTATTAAAATTTTGAGCAAGTTTTGTATAAAGCACCGGAAGAAATGTATAATAATCGTCATCCGTATTCATTGTCAGGGCTTTTTGAAGAATCATTATAACTTTTTTATAATTAAAATTCTGTTCTTCATTTTTTGCGAGGTTAATTAAATTTATGACAGATAAATTTTTTATTTCTTCAAGAGTTTTATTTTTTTCATCCGATATATCAACAAATTTATTAATTGAGTTTGCAATTTTGTTCATTATATTAATTTCATCTTCTTCAGAATTAAAGACAAAAGAAATTTTTCTAATTTGTTTATCGGTTTCTTTTTTTGTAACAGGGTGTTGTGCAAGAATTTGTTCTTTAATAAATTCTTCTTCCGGAATTGCTTTTTGTGCTATAACAGGTTTTTTAGGTATAAACATGCTGTGATATTCAATTTCTTTACGCATGGTTTGTCTTGAAATAAGCAGATCGCGTTCAAGAGGTTTTAAAGGCAGCTGGGTATTGTAAAGTTCTACGCAGCTTTTATGAATTTTGACGGCTATATTTTCGGCAATAGAGTTTTGTGATATTTCTTTAAAATAGTCCTGCAGATAAAGCAGCGAGCCTTCCCGCGTAAGTAGCATATTGTCTGTAAAAAAAGCAATTTTATCAGGGTTGTATAAATTTAACGTTTTTAACAGTTTTATATTTACCGGATGTCTCATTATAGTAAGAAATCTTATAAGGTGACCGCTGACAGGATCTACAAGAGACAGTGCTTCGCGCAGTATAAAGTCATTGAATGAGAGAAAACTTTTTGTGTATCCTGAAAGAAATTCTGTCAGATTAAGTTTTCTTATCTGCATAATTTTTATCGAAAGTGCCGTATAAAAGTAATAGCCTCTTGTGTATTTGTATAATTCATCAGACAGCGGGCCTATTTGTTTAAAATCTTCTGAGCGTAAATATTTTTCAAAAATATTTTTATCAAATGCATTGACCGCAATTCTTTCATAATTTTCCGTAAAGTCAGCATAGTCAAATTTTCTGGAAATTAGTATTACTTTAATATTTTCAAATTTGCAGATATGGGAGATAAAACTTAAGATTTCCTGTTTGTTATCTTTTAAAATTTGTTCAAACGAATTTATCACAATAACAACAGGTTTAGTAACCGAGTCAAAATATGCGTTTATTTTTTGAGTAAAGTTTTCAGTTTTTGCTTTTGGAATTTGAATTATATTTTGAGCAGTCAGTCTTTTAAAGTTATCAAAAAATTCTAAAAGTATATCATCCAGTATTGTGGTTTCAAAACAATTATATCTTAAGGTTATTACATATTCTTTGAGAAACGATAAAGCCTGATTAATTACCATAATTTTTCCGGTGCCCATAAAACCGTTTACTAAAAGAAGTTTATTCCTGGAATTAAGAAATGTAATAATTTGTTCAATCCTGTTAATATTATTTTCAATCAGAAAAGGATTTATCCCTAAATCCTGTTTTTGGATTGTTTTTTTGTCGATATTTTCAGCCGTAAATTCCATAAAGCTATATTAATAGATTTTTAAAAATTTTGCAAATCAGATATTTTTATAGTACACTTTTGTTATAGTACTAAACTAAGGGGACAAGGATGGAATTTTTCAGAAAGCACCAGAGGGCAATAGTAGCAATAATTGCAGTTACTTTTATAGCGTGGACTGTCGGACTGATGCTCCTGCCTTTAATGATAAAATAGGTTAATAGTGAATATAAATACAAAATTTATAAAAAAGTTATTTATAGTTGTTCTTGTTATGCTTATAGGAAATATAGGCCTGATTGCCGATGCAAACCAGCTTAAAACTATCCAGCATAAGCAAAAAGTTACGCATGAAAAGATTAAACGTCTCAAAGTTCTTGAACATCTTGAAAAAAATAAGCTTTATAAAAACCAGCAAAAGCTTGAGCAGGCATCAAACAATCTTCAGCAGTCGAGAAATGAATATGCAAGCCTTGAAGCTCAGCTTGCAAAAATGCAAAAAGAACTTGAAAGTTCAATAGCCGAGTTCAATACTGCAAATGTTCAAATGCGCAAACGAATAAGGCAGGTATATAAAAATCAGCGTACCGGCATGTTTCAGTTAATTCTGACAGCAAAAGATTTGAATTCTCTTCTGGATGTTGTGTATTTTGAAAAAATTATATTAAAAAAGGATTACGCAAAAATAATGTTTGTAAAAGCAAAATCCCAAAGAATTGCTGCTATGAAAAAAGATGTTGAGCAGAAAAAAATTGCTCTTGCACAATCAATTCAAGAGATAAACTCACAGCAGAAGAATATAAAATATGCAATAGCCCAAAATCAATCCATGATTCATAAATACAAAACTGATAGAAAAACTTATGAAAGAGCGGAAAGAGAACTTGCAAGACAATCTGCTAATATTCAGAGTATGATAGCAAGAAATCGCGGTTCTTCAAATGTAAAAATAACTTCTACCGGTTTTATGCGTCCGATAGGCGGACGTATAACATCTCCTTTCGGCTGGAGAACGCACCCGATATTTAACAGCAGAACATTTCATTCAGGTGTTGATATCGCAGGTCCTAACAGAGGCAGTATAAAAGCATCAAACTCAGGAAAAGTAATATATGCAGGATGGTACGGCGGTTACGGCAAAGTTGTAATACTTGATCATGGAGTGGTGAATGGTAAACCAACCACAACTCTTTATGCTCATATGTCTTCCATAAGAGTCGGCAAAGGTCAGTTTGTAAATAAAGGTGAAGTTGTCGGCTATGAAGGAACTACAGGTTACAGCACAGGACCGCATGTTCATTTTGAGGTAAGAATTAACGGAAAACCAAACAATCCGTTGAATTATATATAAAGGCAGGAAATTGAATAATAAATTATTAATTACATTATTAGTAGTCATATTTGGCGCAAAAACAGTTTACGGGGCAGATATTATAAAAAGTCCGCAGGAGCTTGAACAGCTTTTTAGCGACAGTTTTTATGAATCACCTGTTTCTCCGATGCCTAAAGTTGATGTTGAACAATCTCAAACAGAAGTTAAAGAAGGCAGTCAGATTAAACCTGTCAGAGGTATGCCGCTTTTTAAGAAAACACGTATAAAAATTACTAATTATTTGAGGGAAAAAGATTACAAAAAAAATCTTGAACTTATTGAAAAGCAAAAAGCAGAGCAGAAAAGAATTGAAACTGAAGAAAGTGCAGATTTAAGAAAAGAATTAAATATAAAGCTTGATGATAATTCTGAAAATACAAAACCTGTTTCTGAAAAAAAGAAGAAACAAAAATTAAAAGATAAAAAAAATGAGCAGGTTAATGAACAGCAGGAAAAAACTCTTGAATTAGAGGGCGGTGTTAAAGAGCATGTTACTTCTAATGATGTAATTCTTGATGCTGATAATATTGACTATGATGATAAAACTCTTGATATTACGGCAACAGGCTCCCCTGTTCTTGTATTCCCGCCTCAAAATGTAACAATAAAAGCTGAAAAAATGATTTATAATCAAGCTTCAAATATTTTGAAAGCATACGGCAAGGTTGAGGTTATAAGAGACGGTAACAGTATTTTCGGTGATTATATGCAGATTAACCTGAATGAAGAAAATGCATTCATGGATAATATGAAAACAAAAGCCGCAATGATGACCGTGAATGCTAAAAAATCCGAAATGGACGGTGATAAAGTTATTCTTCATGACGGAAAATTCTTATCAGAAGAATCGTATATTCTGGATTTGCATACAAAAATGATAGGCGGAAACAATTTTAACAGAATGATAATTGATGATGAGGACAGATCATCAATTACTGATGAAGTCGGCGATACAGCTGTTAATATCAAAGCAAAAGATATTATTGTAAATGCAAAGAGAGATCATGATGTTATAACTTTGAAAAAAGCTCATATAAAATACGGTGATTATGATCTTTTCACAATCCCGTCGATGACCATTCACACAAATAAAAAACATGAATTTTTTGATGCGAACTATCCCGAACTTGGTTCAAGAGGCCGCTTGGGGATGTTTGTAGGCCCCGGATTTGTTTTTGATACTCCGCTTCAAAACGGTTCGACCTTAAAAGTTTTGCCGATTTTGAATAATAAAAGCGGAATAGGATTCGGCGGTATGCTTAAATATCGTAGTGCAACAAACTATACTGATATGGCATACGGTTCTTCTGCAGATGTTTTTATATTAAAAGGTAAACAGTTTTTTGATGATAAATTTTATATGCAGTATGGTGCAAATTCATATATGGATGAATGGTGGTTTGGACCGAGAATGCCAAAATATACAGCAGAATTTATTTATCATGACAGAGGAGTTATTCCATCAACAATCGGGAAAGATTTAGATTTACAATTCCGACATCGTTTTGGTATAGGTTATATGCAAAATAACGATGTTAACAGATATGGTGAAGATATTGCAAGAAATGATGTGGGAACTATAAGAACAAGATATATGGCAGAAGCTTCACAGTCTCTGTTTTCGTATAAAGATAAAGAAAATTTAAAATATTTGGATTTGGCCTTGGTTTTGCAGGGCAGTGCTGCATTATACGGTACGGGAGATACCCAGTTTGTAGGACGTTTAGGACCGAGAGTTCATACCCAGTATAAATACTGGATGCAGGATATAGGATTTTTTGCTTCTGCTTATCAGGATGGAACTCCTATGCAGATGTATGATATGTACAGATACGGGCATGCCAATGTTTATATAAGAGAAGCTTTGCGTGTACATAAATATCTTACTGTCGCATGGTCAGGTTCTCTTACTATGACAGGGGATTCCCCGAATGGTGAAATGTTTCAGGAAAATTCGTTTATAGTTGCATTAGGGCCTGATGATTTTAAAATAAATATCGGATATGACTGGGTGAGACGACAAACTTATTTTGCACTGGTTGTTGCAATGGATACCAAAGGTTCCTCTGTAGAGTTTGATAGAATGGAAATAAAAAATCCTGACAGACTTGCTAAAAATAATCAGGAAGAACCGGAGCTGAAAGTTTACGATATTGAAAACCAGCAGACAGGTGATAATAAAAATTTAAAGAAAAAAATGATGTATGCAGAAGTTATTGATATTGAAGATCCTGATAAGGAACAAATATAATGGATGACAAATTAAAGGAATTAAAAAAAGAACTGATAGAATACGGCAAACTTGCAGGGTTAAAGAACTTTACTCCTGGGTATTCGGGGAATATGTCAGCAAGATATAATGACAAAATTCTGATAACTTCATCAGGATCAGCTAACGGGTATTTGTCGGATGATGAACTTGTGTTAATAGATTTTGACGGAAATTTACTTGAAGGTGAAAAGAAACCTTCATCCGAAAAAATGCTCCATGTAGAATTTTATAAACAGAGACCTGATGTAAATTATATAATACATGTACATTCTCCTTATTTAAGTTCTTTTGCCTGCTGCAACATTGCTCTGGATGAACCTGTTATGGCCGAGAATGTATTTTATTTCGGTCAAATTCCGCTTGCACGGTATGGTTTGCCTTCATCTATGGATTTGGTTGAAAAGACTGCAAAATATTTTAAAGATTACGATGCTGTATTGATGGCTAATCATGGTTTTATTGTCGGTGATAAAACCTTGAAAGATGCATTTATGAAGCTTGAGCTTGCTGAAAGTTATGCTCAGGTAGTTTTTAACACAAAAATGTTAGGCGGTGCCGTTTTATTTACTGAAAAGGAAGTCGGGGAAATAAACGCACTTAAAAGTTAGTTGTGATATAATAGTTTTTGATAAAAGAGGAAAATAAAAAGTGTCTATAATGTTAGAAAATAAACAGGGATTGTTAGCAGGCGACGGAATACTTCCGGTTGAGATGGCGCGCCATGCAAAAGAAAACGGTTTTGACGTTGTTTGTATATCTCTGGCAAATGATAATTTGAAAGAGTTAAAAAAATATTGTTCAAAGGTATATTCATGCCACCCCGGTGAAATGACTAAAATTGAAAAAATATTTGTTGATGAACAAATAAAACAGGTTACTTTTTTGGGCAAAGTTCATAAAAGAGTTTTACTTCAGCTTCATAAGTTTGACTCACGTGCTATTGAAATATTAAAAACAGTTCAGCGATTAAATGATGATGAAGTTATGCTTTTGATAGTAAAAGAGTTTGAAAAGCATAATATTACGGTTCTTGATCAAACTATATTTATAAAAAATTTAATGATTCCATCAGGGGTTCTCGGAAAACTAAAACCTTCACAGCAGCAGCTCGATGATGTAAATTACGGATTCTGGCTTGCTAAAGAGATGGGTAAAATTGATGTGGGGCAGTCAGTTGTTATAAAAGATAAAATGATAATGGCAGTTGAGGCTATTGAGGGAACTGATATGTGTATTAAACGCGGTTCCAGGCTCGCCCGCAAAGGGGCTGTTATTGTTAAGGTGTCCAAACCTTTTCAGGATAAGAGATTTGATATCCCCGCAATCGGCTTAAGAACTTTAAAAACTATGAAAAAGTATAAAGCATCTTTAATTGCTGTGGAAGCAAATGAGACTATTATTGTAGATCAGGAAAAAGTGGTCAAATTTGCTGATGACAACGGAATTGTTATAATGGCTGTATAAATTATGAAAAAACTTTTTATCATAACAGGTGAATATTCCGGAGATATCCACGCTTCTCATGTTGTAAAAGAGCTGCGCAAAATTAATCCTGATATAGAAATTGAAGGCATTGGCGGCGACAATTTAAGAAATGCAGGTGTAAAGCTTTTTTCTGATCAAAAGAAAATGGGTGCTGTCGGTTTAAGCCCTAAGATAATACTGGATCATTTTACTCTTGGGAAACGTGTGGTTGATTATCTTATAAAAGATTATAATCCTGATCTGGTGCTGCTGATTGATTATGGAGTATTCAATTTAAATATTTCAAAATTTTTAAAAAAAGCAGGTATAAAAGTGTTTTATTATATACCTCCTCAGGTTTGGGCAAGCCGCAAATGGCGAATTAACACAATAAAGAATAATATTGATGAGGTGTTGTGTATATTTCCGTTTGAAAAAGAAATGTATGAAAAATACGGCATAAAATGTCATTATTGCGGTCATCCGCTTGTTTCACAGCTCGCGTCAAAAGCTGATAAGAATGAATTTTTTGATAAACACGGGTTTGATAAAAATAAGAAGCTCGTTTCAATTTTCCCCGGGTCGCGCGAATTTGAACTGAAGAATTTGATGAAGGTGTTTGTAAAAACTGCGCAATATCTGCAGAAAAAACATCCGGATTTACAATTTTGTATTTCTCATGCACCTAATTTATCTGATAAAGTTTACAATAAGTATCTTCATAATACTCCGTTTCCTGTTATTAAAGGAGAAAATCAGGCATTATTGAGTGTTTCGGATGCTTTGATTCTGGCATCCGGAACGGTTGCGCTTGAGGCATGTTTATACCGGACTCCTATGATTATTGCATATAGAGGGCCGTGGCTTTTCTATTTTATTTATTTGATTGTAAGATGCATAAAACGAGTTTC
Organism: Candidatus Gastranaerophilales bacterium; assembly: GCA_944323095.1. GTDB lineage: Bacteria > Cyanobacteriota > Vampirovibrionia > Gastranaerophilales > Gastranaerophilaceae > Stercorousia. The sequence continues at coordinate 3,242 of CALURE010000038.1, read as the reverse complement.
ACTGCCAAATATAATTGCTGATAAATCAATTGTTCCCGAGATTTTGCAGGGAGATGTTAATGTTCAGAAAATTTCTTATGAGATAGAGAAACTTTTATATAACAGAGACTATAGAGAGAATAATATTCAGGAGCTTGGAGGTGTAAAATCACTTTTGTCTGACAAAGTTTCTTCTCGTGAAGCTGCAAATGTAATTTCAGATGCATTAAATGTTTAATAAAACTTTACAAAAAGACAAATTTTAAAGAATTATTACCTTTATATATATAAGGTAGCGTATGATAGGTCAGGTGTCTTTTACAAATAATAATTTGCAGTCAAATGCATTCAAAGATTTTAAACAGCCGCAAAACGGCTACTATTTTAGTGATTCATATTCAAGAGAGACTCAGGAAAAGAAAAATCATACACTCGGAACTACTTTAGCAGTTTCAGCTCTTGCCATAGGCTTTGGCACACTTGCGTTATTCAGCGGAGGATTTAATAAGGGTGCTGCAAAATTTCTGGATAAATGGAAAATAAAACTTGAGCAAAAAATGGCTAAAGGCGGAAAATTTAAGAATTTTTACAGATATACACTCGGAAAAGTTAACACATTTATAGCTAAATCAGAAAGTGTAAATAATTTTACCACATTGAAAGATGTTTTGTGCCAGAGACTTATGTGGGGAAAAGACGGAAACCGTACATTTACAAGAAAAATTCATGAAGGTATAACAGCTTTCTTTGACAGAATCAGCCGTAAGACGGTTCATTCTTCGTATTCAAAGACACAGGGCAAGTTCGCAAGTTTAACAGAGTATTTTAACAGCCTTAATGAAAAGATTTTACGTGAAAAAGGTGCTGATAAAGATGTTTTATCTGCAATTTCAGAGATAAATAAAAAAATATCCGGTGTAAATTCAAATCTGGAAAAAGGATTTGGCATAAATGCGCGCAATAAAAGATTAAAAGAAATGCAAAACGCATCAGATGGGCTTTTTGACTTTTTCTGGGATGCAAGTTTGAAAGATGTAAGAAATTTTAAATCAAAAAATATGTGGCAGTCATTTATTGCAGAGGATTACCTGCTTCCTGCAAAAATGAAGATGTCAAATGACGTAAATATATTAAGACAGGCAATTACTCATGACATAAATGATAATTATAAAGCTACCGTGAAAGCCCTTGATAACATTCAAAAATTTGTTAATCCAAACGATATGGGTACAAATGATGTTTTAAATACATTACGTAACAATTTAACCAGATATAAAAAATTGTCGGGAAGTAAGGAAGCTGTTGAGCGTGTGGAATTAAATAAAGAAATAATTCAAAATTTAAAGAAACTGTCACAAGCGTTTTCTGATAATTCACTTGAATTTAAATATAACGCTGAAGCAGTTAACTCGATATCTTCATATATAAAAGAGGTTGAAAATATAATTTCTAAAAGTTCAAAAGGCGAACTGCAGGAAATTTTAACGATTTATAAAAAACTGTTGCCAAGAAAAGATTACCTTGTATTAAAATCAAAAGTAAATTCTGCTGTAAAATCTCTGGACAAATCAATAGATATAGAAACAGTACAGTACTTTGATAAGGCAAGAGATTTAAAACTTGGTTCTGCCCCGACTGATGTTATATCTATTCTTGGAACAGTTGGTGCTGTAGGTTATTATCTGAATAAAGCTGAAGATAAAGATGATATGTATTCTGTATCTTTAAAATACGGAATTCCTGCAATCGGCGCTATTGCTACATCTCTGTACTGTACCGCAAGACTTGTTGCAGGCGGAAAGGCTTTGTTATTCGGTCTGTTATCAGGCTGGGCAATGAATAAAGCAGGAGTTCTTGTTGATGATGCAAGAAAGAAATATACTCTTGATATGTCTTTCCATAAACGGGAAAGTGCGAAAGTTCAACCGGATAAAGTATAACATTTAAGTCGCTTTTTGTTATGATAATTAAAAAAGGATTTATATTATGGTAAAGACCGAAGAAACAATAAGATACAAGTTAGAGCAGAGAGAAATTAATACATTATCGGAATTTGCAACAAAGAGCAGATTTAGCAAAGGCAGAAAAAAGGAAATTGCCCCCTGTCCGATGCGTACGGAATTTCAGCGGGACCGCGACAGAATATTGCATTCAAAAGCATTCAGACGTTTAAAACATAAAACTCAGGTTTTTCTTTCCCCGTTTGATGATCATTTTAGAACACGTTTGACTCATACTCTGGAAGTTTCGCAAATCGGCAGAACAATCGCGCGTGCACTTGATTTGAATGAGGATCTTGTAGAAGCAATAGCACTCGGGCATGATTTAGGTCATACACCTTTCGGGCATTGCGGTGAAGGAGTATTAAACGAACTTGTAAAAGGCGGTTTTCATCATAATATTCAAAGTGTCCGTGTTGTAGAAGTGCTGGAAGATTTGAATTTATGTCAGGAAACTATTGACGGTATTTTGACCCATACCTGGGGCTACGCTCCTAAAACCCCCGAAGCCCAAATTGTTCAGCTTGCCGATAAAGTTGCTTACATAAATCATGATATAGAAGATTCTATCCGGGCAGGCATTATCGCGGAAAGTGATCTGCCTAAAGATTGTATTGAATATTTTTCGTCAGTGCAGAGCAAACGTTTAGATAAAATGATTAATGAAATAGTTTTTAATTCTCTTGGAAAGCCTGATGTTTCTATGAGTGAGGAAGGCTGGTATTATACAACAAAACTGCGTCAATGGATGTTTGAAAATGTTTATGAAGATTCATCTCCTGCAAAATTAGAGGAGAAAAAGGCAAGAAATGTCATAAAAGAGTTATTCTTTTTGTACTGTGATATGCTCAAGCCTGTTTGTGAAGAAAGTAAAATTGAAAGAATTGTAACAGATTATATATCCGGCATGACTGACCGATATGCCGTTGAAAAATTTAAAGAAAACTTTATTCCCAAAGGTTTGCAGTCTGGTGCAAAAGAAGATTATTTGTTTAAGCTGGCTAAGGTAATAAATTAAGCTTGAAAAAAATTAAAAAATGTTATATAATGAAAAAGTAGAATAAAAAGAGGATGCAAGTATGAGATTAAAGAAATTCCGGAACGTCGGGGGGGGGGCGCTGACCCGCTAGTATCAAGGGCTTTAAGAAGTTACACTCTTGCAGAAGTTGTAATTGTCATGTTGATAATTGCAGTAATTGTTGCGGTGAGTATCAGAATAACCAAAGCCAAACTTGATAAAGTCGTATCTTATACTTATTATTC
>CALURE010000037.1 GCA_944323095.1 Candidatus Gastranaerophilales bacterium | reverse complement strand
TGTGCTTTTGCGGCATTAATCTGGGCAACATCCGATTTATATGTGCTGTATTTTTCATCAAGTTCGCTTTTGGCAACGAAGTTTTTTGCGTAAAGATTTTTGTATCTTATATACTGCTGTCTGTCAAAATCAGCGATTGCCTGAAGTCTTGCGACATTAGCCTGTGCATTGTTTATCTGCGCCTGATTTTGCTGAACCGTTGCTTCAAAGTTTGCGGGGTCTATCTGCGCTAAAATCTGGCCTTTTTTTACAACATCGTTATAGTCAACGTAAATTTCTTTTATCAGACCTGACACTGTTGAACCTACGCTGACTGTGTTCACAGGGTTAATTGTTCCTGATGCTTCAACAACCTGAGTGATGGTGCAGCGTTTCACATGGCGTGTTTGATATTTTACCTGTTTGCTTCCAGCAAAACCGATTATGCCAAGAACAAGTACTGCCGCTATCGCACCTGAAACTGCTATATGTCTTTTTTTTATCTGTAATTTTTTAAAATCTTCGAAATTTATCATTTGTCATCCTCAATTGATGTTGTTACATCCTGCGGCAGTGCAATCGCTTTTTCGAGATTTGCTCTTGCCACATTATAATTATACACTGTTTGAACGTAAGAAACCTGTGCGTTATTGTAATTTACTTTTGCATCCTGAAGCTGGATATAATCGCCTAATCCTACGGCATAACGGCCGTCAGCAAGTTCAAAATTTTCAAGAGTCTGCTTAACTTTGACAGCAAGAAGCGGAATTTGTTTTTCCAGCTGCATCATGCTTATATAGAGATTTTGAACTTCAAAATAAACATCCTGTTTAGCCTGATCAATTTCTGTCTGCGCAAGATCTACCTGAATTTTCGCGTTATCAATTCTGTGTTTCTGCCCTTTTATATTAACCGATGTTGAAAGGTTAACCCCGACATTAAATGAATTTGTATTATACTGGTCGCGGTAGCCGTAGCCTGCAGTTGCTGAAATTTCGGGCAGATATTCGCGTTTAGCGTATTTTAAAGATTCTTTCATTGCCTTTAATGTCGCATCGTAAGCTTTTAGATCAGGTCTGTTTTTATATGCAAGATTAACAGCTTCCTCAAAAGTATACGGAAAAGGCTGGAATTTGTAATTATCAAGTACATTTATTTTTTCAACATGCGATGTTAAAAAAGCATCGCCTACATCTTTGGGCGGTTTGCTCAAGTCTTTCTTTTCATCAATTTTTTCTAAATTTACCGGAACGTAATTGTTTTGGAAATTAAATGTTTCTGTATTTTCAATTTCGTATTCGGGTGCAAAAGCAATATACATAGAATTGTTGAGTTTTACCAGCGCATTTTTATAGTTTTTTTCGGATTCGACAAGTGTAACTTTGGAATCGCTCAAATTTACTTCCGCATTAACAAGGTCAATTTTTGATCTTATCCCTTCATCAAAATATGCTTTTGTTCTCTGGTAGTTGCGTTCGTTAATCTGGACATTTGCTCTGTTGACATCAAGGGTAGCTTTTGCTGCCAGCACTCCGTAATAATTTGTTTTTACTCCGAAGATTGTTTCTAATACAGTGTCTTCAAATTCGTATAATGCAGCCATTCTGTCAAAATTATACATTCTGATGTTTGCGTTTGTTTTTCCGAAGTTCCAGATGAGCTGGCTGATATTTGCTTCAGCAGAGTAAATATTGCTGTTGGTATTTCGTCTGTCAGTTCTTGAATCTGTAATATTATAGCCTGTGCCGATGCCGAGTGTCGGGAAATATTCAGATTTCGCAATTCCCAAATTTCCCTTGGCAAGTCCGTAATTGTAGCGGGATTTTTTGACAAGCGGGCTGTTTTGAAGGGCAATTTCTATACAGTCTTTGATATTTAAGACAGCATTCTTTTCAACAGTCATCTGCTCAATTGCAAATGACGCAGTTATTGTAAAACACAAACAAATTGTTAAGACAGCAGCCTTTATATTGAATTTCAACTTTAAATTCCTCGTTACAATATTATAACGATTTAAGCATAACTTTTGTTCATTTTAATCATTTATGGGATGGAATTTTTTTGTAATATGTTATGCAACAAAAAATTGCTTATTGTAAAAATTAAAAAAAATGCTACAATAACTCTTGTAAGAGAGAGGAAAAAGTTATGATTTTGATAGAAGATATAAGAAAAGAACATGAACTTGTTGATTTGTTTTGCAGCCTTGCAGAAGTTCCTTCGCCTTCAATGCACGAAGAAAAAGTCGCCGAATGGATTAAAAACTACTGCGATAATGAAGGAATTGACTGCAAATTTGATGACTTTAAAAATGTAATTATAAATATTCCGGCAACTGACAGTTCAAAAGAACCTCTGATGCTTTCGGCACATATGGATGTAATAGGTGATGACAGCCCTGTTAAAACTTATGTGGATGAAAACGGATTTATTCACGCAATAGATAGAACTTTAGGCGGAGATGACAAAGCGGGAGTTGCAAATGCTCTTTATTTTGCGAAAAATCTTGCAAAATCAACAATGATGCATGGCGGTCTTGAAGTTATGTTTACCCGCGATGAAGAAAACGGACTTTCAGGTATAAGAAACGCAAACCTTAAAAACTTTAAATCTAAATATGTTCTTGTGCTCGATAGCGACACATTAGGCCAGTGCGAAGTTTCAGGAGCAAGCTATACTCTGGCGAGAATTAAAGTTCACAGCTTTAAAGGCGGTCATTCGGGCATTGATATAGGCGACAAAACCCGTGCAAATGCCGCAAAACTTATTGCAGATTTAATTTCTAACCTACCGCAGGGAGTTTTCTATGAAGAAGAAGGAACTGTCATAACCTCCTGTAACTTAGGCGGAATTTCAGCAGGTGATATCAATGTCACAAATATTATTAATACTGATGCCGAAGTCAGCTACTCAATAAGAAGCTCAAGCAGAAAAAAAGAAGAAGAGTTAAAAAATAAAATGGCATTAACTGTAGATGAATTCAACATTAAAAATAAAGATATTGCCAGCGCAACAATTGAATTTGAAGAACATCTTCCGCCGTTTGAAAAATCTGATGATGATTATATTCCGATACTTTTTGAAGCTTCTGCAAGAAAAGCAGGCGTAGAGCCTGATATAACCTCATTCCACGCAGGCGCGGAAACTCATATTTATGCAAACGCAACAAATGCAAATAATGACAAATTCGTGCCATACTTGCTCGGACTTGCGACGGTTTGCAATATGCATTCAAAAAATGAATATCTTGATTACAAATCAATGCTCAAAGGACAGGAAGTTTTAAAAGAACTGTTTAAAGCTTATAATGCATAATCTAAAAGATCGCGGAATAAATCCGCGATGACAGAATTATTTACTGTCATCCAGAACTCGTTTCGGGATCTCAATAACGGAAGATCGGATGTCAGGAAGGCAAGAGGTTAGGCTGATATCTTTAATGTCATCGCGCACCTGTTGCGCGATCTTTTACTATAGAGACTTTATCAGGTTCTACATTCCTCATGAAAATGCCTTGAAAGATCTTTCAACGTTTTTATCAATTACGCTCTTGACTGATTCATACTCGGTTTGGAGTGCTGAATGCTCTGTATCTAATTTTTTTAAATCCTGATCGTATTTTTTATCCTGATTTTCAATTTCCTGCATTTCATTTTTATATTTAACTTCTGCTTTTGCAATAGCAATTTCATTATCCTGAGATGTTATATCGCTTGCATTGTTATAAGAAATTGAAACCCAATCATATGTCCCCATATTCGGGTATTCCTGTGAACCATCTTCTGTAAATTGAACTTGTTCAAGTGTAACAATCCCGTTTTCAAGTGCGAATTGAAGCCATTCTGTACTGTTTAAAAAATCAGGGTCAATTTCTTTATATTTACCTGTATCATTAGAAGTTTTAACTCCGTCTGTTCCGCCCATACGATACCAGAGATTAGTGTACCACTGATATTTAGGATCTGTAGGATCTGTTGTATCGTAAAGGGCTAAAAAGTCATTAAGAGTGCTGCAATTTTCAAAGTTTTTAGCATCTGTACCGCTGACTAGAATTTGACCTGATGAATTAACCATTGCGTACTGATTTTTCATGTCACTGTATGATGTTAGAACATTTGGAGTTAAAGCTGTTAATGTCTTTTCTCCGTTATCATTATAAGAAGCGTACATAAGCTGCTGGGAATTCAATGCATCCATATATTTTGCACTTGCTTCGGAGGATTTATCTGCAAGACGAAGCTTTGAATTAGTTATCATTTGAGAACGTAATTCATTATCGGTCATTCTTGCCGTTATGCTTAAAAGTCTTGCCTGTCCTGCCGACATTCCCATAGGTACAATAATCCTTTCTATAAAAATTAACGGAAGATTTTATAATTAACTTTAAATAAAATAATTTTTTGTAACAAAATATTACAATAAAAAAAGAACCGGTTTTAGCGGTTCTTTCTATTGTTTGTAGTTTTTTTGCAAGTTTTATATAGCAACCGTCAATGTTTCCAGTTTCAATTCTATAGGTTTTTCATCTAAAACTTCTACCTGTAGATCGTCTGCATTTATTATTTTTGATGCAGGGTTGTGAACATTGGTTTTAGGTAACGGTGCTTTCGGTTTTTGTGCAGTATAAATATTTTGTTTTGCCTTTACAACTGCAGGATCAGGATTAGCTTTCTGTCGTTTTACATCCGTCATAATCTTGTTTACAAAACGTCTTGTCTCGGCATAAGGTGGAACGGCATTGTATTTTTTTACATTGCCGGGGCCTGCATTATATGCAGCAAGTGCTAATTCTACAGAACCGAACATATTATACATTTTCTTATAATATGTTATTCCTGCTTTAATATTTTCATTTAAAAGATAGGGGTTATATCCCATTCTTCTTGCGGTCGACGGCATTAGCTGAAATACACCGACCGCACCGTGTGCACTTCTTGCTTCGTGGCGAAATCCTGATTCTGTACGCGCTATGCTCAATGCAATTGCAGGATCCACACCCATTTCAATAGCATGTTTTACTATTGTGGCTTTTACAGAGTTTACGTCAGCTGCCTGACTTTGTGCATTGTTAAATAACATACACAACAGTGTAAAAGTTAACAGTAACAATTTTTTCAAAATGTAATCCTCTTATTTGTAAATTGAAATCCTTAAAAATTCCCTAACGACCCGTTTCTACAACAAAGTCAAAAACTTTTAAGAATGATTATATAAACAATATATTACAAAAAAATAAAATTTCAACCCCCAAACAAAAATTTAGCAATTCTCTTACCCGTTTAATACTTGATATATCAGGTATTAAAGTGTATTCCTAACAATTGTTAAGATTATAATTTTTGCTATTTTCTACTGGAATTTTAGATATGACAAAATGGGACTTATATCGCAGTTTACACTAAAAAATAAAATGTCACCCTGAACTTGTTTCAGGGTCTCACTACTATGAGATGCTGAAACAAGTTCAGCATGACGTTTTTACCAATAATTAGTGTAAACTGCAATATAAGTCCCAACAAAATGATGTATGAAATTTTCTTTTTTATGTTAAGATATTATCAGTTATTTAAATAAACAGAGGGGACAAAATATTATGGAAAATAAAAAATTAGCGGATATCGGTGTATTTGGCGGATCAGGATTTTACAAATTTCTTGATAATATTGAGGAAGTCAAAGTTGAAACACCTTATGGAATGCCGAGTGATAGTCTGTTTATCGGAACTGTCGGAGAGCATAAGGTTGCATTTATGCCGCGTCATGGAAGATCTCATACCATTTTGCCTCACTTAATAAATTACAGGGCAAATGTCTGGGCTATGAAACATATTGGATGTCAGAGGGTAATTTCTCCATGTGCTGCCGGAAGTTTGCAAAAACATGTTAAACCTGGAGATTTTGTAATCTGTGATCAGTTTGTTGACTGGACTGACGGAAGAAAGACAACATTTTTTGAAGGGCCGATTGTAACTCACCCCTCTGCTGCCGAAACTTATTGCCCGGAACTCAGACAGCTTGCAATAAAAACAGGCAAAGAATTAGGTATAAATATTCATGAACAGGGAACTGTCGTTGTTATAAACGGTCCGAGATTCTCTACAAAGGCAGAATCTAAATTCTTTACAAATCAAGGGTGGGAAGTTATTAATATGACAGCTTTTCCTGAAGCTTATCTTGTTAAAGAAATGGATATGTGCCCGTTGAATATTTCATTAATAACTGATTATGATGCAGGACTTGTCGGAGATGTTCCGCCGGTTTCACACCACGAAGTTATAGAAGTGTTTAATTCAAATGTTGCAAATTTGAAAAATCTGCTCTTTAAGATGATTGAAAATATTCCGGCTGAAAGAAATAATTGTGAATGCGCTAATACTAAAAAAAGTTCCCAGTTATAAAAACAGGTGATTTATGATAGATAATTTGATATTTGTAACAAACAGTTTTTTTCAGATTTATTTTCTTTTAATACTTGTAAGATGTTTTTTAAGCTTTATCCCGAGTATTAACTGGTATAAGCAGCCATTTGAAGCTATAAAAGACTCTACTGATTTATATTTAAATCTGTTTAGAAGAATTATTCCGCCGTTCGGGGGTTTGGATTTTTCTCCAATCGTTGCAGTAATTGTTTTACAGTTATTGAATTATTTAATTATCTATATTCTTTTTCTGTTTAAATAATTCTAAAGCCCTTTGAATTTTATCTCTATGCGGGGTTTTCGGATTTGCAATTTTTTGTTCAAAATCCTGAATTGTTTTAGAAAGTTCTTTTTCGGAATTTCTGAACCAGAGCTTTTTAAAATATCGCAGCACAACTTTGTCATCAATAAATCCGGAACTTTTTAATCTGTTATCTTTTGAAAAACCTCCGGCATCATACAATTTTCCGTTTATTGGTTCATTCATAATATCCATGTACGTTATTCCGAGAATGTTTTCAAAATCAATCGGGGCTGTTGTTTTTTGAATTTTATCATCTATAAATTCAGTCATTGCGTAACCGCTTTTTGCATCTGATATATAATGTCTGGTAAATTGTGTCTTATCCAGCTTATGGCCGGCATGATATTTTAAATATGTCCAGAAATTAGCTTCTGCAAAATTATTTTGAATATGTGAAATATCTTTTAACTTGCATTTAGTATTATGGTAGACTTTAAAAGCTTTATCGTGCATTATTTTTTCACCGTTTTTATTTTTTAGTGAAAATTTAAAGACATTTCCCCAGACTCCCTTGCCGGTGTATGAAAGTTCGGGATAAATCCCTTCCGGTAAAATATTTTTAAAGGCTTTAAGTGCATATTCTGATATGCTTTTTTCAAACAGCGGAAGATCATCTGCAAATTCGGCAATGTCATATGATATAAGATTTTGATCTTTTGCGCCTTTATAACATCCTCTTAAATATTCTGCCAGATTAGAAAGAGTTTTTTGAAACGATTTTATTTTCTCTCCTTTATTTTCTTTAAAAAGTTCTGTTATTTCCGGCGGTATATTTCCGGTAACGGCATTTTTCATTTGGGGTATAAATTCATCATAACTATGATAGTTTATGCCCGATTGAAAAATTTTTTTTAATCGGGACGGATAACACTTTTCATAATTTATAAAATTTATTCTGCCTAACATAAATCTAATAAGTGCACTCAAAATTAAAATTGACAAAATTTTAAATACTTGTAAAAAAAATTAACTTAATATATAATGCGGTTTATGAAAATGGTGATATATGGTGCGACGGAAATGGGCTGTCTTCTTGCAACAGAGTTTTTCGAAGACCATGACATAACAATAATCGACAAAGATGAAAACAGATCAGATGAATTTGATAAGCTGGACATAAGTTTTGTAGAAGGCAACGCATCCAGTATTGATGTTCTCAACAATGCGGATATAAAAAATGCTGATATTTTTATTGCCTGTACAGCAATTGATGAAGCAAATATTGTAGCTTGTCTTTCTGCTAAAAAATTTGGCGGTGTAAGAACTATCTGTTTTGTCAGCAGAGAAGAATACAAAAAAACTTTAAATTTTGAGAAGAATAATGCAAACTTCTGTGATTTCTTTATAGACTATATAATTTGGCCGGAAGAACTTTTAACACAGGATATTTTCCGTATTGTAACGGTTGCGCATGCACTTGATGTTGAAAATTTTGCGGACGGTCGCGCAAGACTTCTTGAATACAAGGTAAAAGCTCACCATCCGATAGTCGGGAAAAAAGTAAAAGACTGCGGTTTTACAAAAAATACTTTGATGGTAGGGCTTACACGTAATTGTGAACTTTTTATCCCCAACGGAGAGACAGAAATTAAAGAGGATGATAAGCTTATATTTATGGGAACTTCTCATTCTCTTGATATTCTTGCAGGTACTTTTTTCCATGAAAAAGAGATTGTAAAATCAGCATCAATAATCGGCGGCGGAAATGTAGGTATGATGCTTGCAAAATCTCTGGAGAAATTAAAAATTAAAACCAAAATAATTGAAAAAGATTATGACAGGTGCAGATTTCTGGCGGAAGAACTTTCAAATACTCTTGTAATAAACGGCGACGGCACAAATCTTAAACTGCTGGATGAAGAAGATATAGGTTCTGCCGATGTTGTAATAAGTGTAACAAACAATGATGAAAAAAATCTTCTCTGTTCGCTTCTTGCAAAACAGCTGGGAGTAAAGCGCGTAATTGCAAGGGTTGCAAAAGTTGTTAATATTCCGCTTTTTGAAAAGGTGGGAATTGATATTGCTGTTTCTCCGAAAAATTCTGCCGTTAACGAAGTAAAAAATGATTTGCAGGAAAACGATGTTGATATTCTTGCAACTGTTGAACAGGGGCAGGGAGAAGTATTAGAAATTTCTGTACTTCCGGAATTTAACGGACAAAAAATTATGGATTTAAAATTTCCGGCAAGAGCAATTATCGGTGTTATTTTAAGGAAAAATAACATCATTATTCCATACGGAGAAACAGTAATTAATACAAATGATATTTTGATAATTTTTACAACGTCTGAAAATGCGGCTGTAATAAAAGAATTTTTTAAGGTAAAGTGATATGCGCTTAAATTATCTTGCTAAAGCTGTGGGATTAACAATGATTTATATAGGAATTGTAACCTTAACTCCTATAATTACAGCCTTATATTATCATGATTTTAATTCAATAATGCCATTTGTTACAGCAGGTGGAATTTCTGCATTTTTGGGCTGGCTCTTTATGAAACTTGTGCCGAATACCTCGGAACTTGAAAATTTGAATGACATAAAAAAAGCAGAAGCCCTGTTTATAGTTGCTGTTTCATGGATTATATTCGGTATAGTAGCGGGTATTCCTTATCTTTTTTACGGAATCAGCCCACTTAACGCTATGTTTGAATCTGTCTCAGGGATTACAACGACCGGTGCAACTATTTTAACGAATTTTGATTACCCGAAAACATTTTTCTTCTGGCGAGCTTTGACCCAGTGGCTTGGAGGTTTGGGAATTATCGTTTTGTTTGTTGCAATTCTACCTCAATTTGCGGTTGCCGGCAGACAGATGTTTTTTGCGGAAGCTCCGGGACCTACGGAGGACAAATTTACCCCGAGAATAAGAAATACTGCTTCAGCTTTATGGAAAGTTTATGCAGGACTCACATTATTGAATATTATATTTCTCATTGTTGCAGGAATGCCTAAATTTGATGCAGTTTGTAATTCATTTTCAACACTTTCGGCAGCAGGCTTTTCTCCTAATCCGCAGAGTATTATGGGATATCATTCAAACTGGATTAACTGGATAACAATATTTTTTATGTTTCTTGCAGGCGCCAGTTTTAATATTCAATATAAAGCAATTGTTCAAAAAAATCCTTTTGTGTTATTTAAAAATGAGGAATTTAAACTATATTTTTCTCTTGTAATGGTTATGGCTTTATTGATTACAATTTCACTTGTTATAAATACTCATTATGGAGTATTTCAAGGATTTACGGATGCTTTATATCAGGTTGTAAGCATAACCACATCAACAGGAAGTGCAAATGTTGATTTTGTAAAATGGGATTATGTTTCAAAAGTTATTTTATTCATTGTAATGTTTATGGGCTCCTGTTCAGGATCTGCAGGCGGCGGTATTAAAATGGTTCGCTGGCTTATTGTTTACAAAGCTATGAAAAGTGAACTTTTGAGAATTTTACATCCTAATGCAATTATCAACATCAAAGTTGACAACAAAAGTGTTCCGGCAGAAGTTACAAGGCAAATTGTAGTTTATGTATTTTATTACTTTATAATTTTCGGTATTACATCAATTATTATTGCAATACTTGAACACAACAGCATAATCGGACTTGCAGGCAGTATTACAGCGCTCGGTAATATCGGTCCGGGGTTTGAACAATTGACAGGCCCCATGGGAAGTTTTGACGGAATACATCCGGCAAGCAAATGTATAATGATTTTTAATATGCTGGTCGGTCGTCTCGAGTTAATTCCGTTTCTTGTGATGCTGCAAAAAGATTTCTGGTCATTAAAGGATAATTAGAGAGTTATATATATTTTTCCACCAAATATTATTAAGAGATAAACATAATGTCATTCCGAACTTGTTTCGGAATCTTACCACCTGAAAACCAAAGAAACAAGTTCAGAGCCTGCCCTGAATTTATTTCTGTGGTGACAATTTTAACTATTATTAGTGGAATTTGCTATATAAGTCTCGATAATTAAGCCATTATGCGCCATGTTTCATCAGGTAAAATATAGCGGAGTTTTACATGTATGTAATCATTTTCTGCATCTTTCACTTTTTTGACATTAACACATTCAAATTTTGAACTTCTCGGGAAAACAACCTCTTTAGCTGTCCTTGAGACTCTTGCTTTTGGAGGTATTTCAATCTCGTAAAAAATGCCTTTACTATCTCCTAAATACCCTCTTGCATAGTTGATATCAGGTGTTGCATAAGCATATTCTTTCATATCTATTATGTCGCCTTTTTTTATTGCACAGCGTTTTTGATATAACGGATACTCGGAGAAAAATTCCGGTTTTTTGCTTATACACCTGAAAACATTAAGTTTTTCGGTTGTAGGTTTTAGTTCTTTAAAGTCAAAATCCGTAACGGAAATCATTTGTCTCGGAGTCATTTTTGTCTGATAAAATGTTTCATCCATTGTTTTTGGATAGGGGCTGTTTATAAAATGGTGATTTATTCCGTTCAAATAACCATGGAGAGAAACAGATTCATTATTTGTCTGTCTGACAGCTCCCTGATTTTGCGCCCAAGCCCAGTATTTATGGCAAAAAAGATCTTTATTTTTATTTTTTGTAAAACAGGAAACTAATCTTGAAATTTTCATAAACTAACCTCAAAAAATACACTTATATTATATATAAGTATTTTGAGCGAGAAAAATTGCCTTTATAAAAATTAAACCTCTATCAAATCTTCAAATTTTACTTTCAAAGCGCGAAGAATTTTTATCAACGTAGAAACACGCATATCAACATCTCCATTTTCTATTTTGCTGATATGCTGTAAATTTGCTAAACAAGCAATTTCAGCCAACTGTTCCTGCGACAAACCACGTCTCATACGTTCTTTTTTTATTGCAAAACCTAAATCAAATAAATCTTTGTCTTTAATTTTCTTCATATATTAATTTTATTTTATTGATATATTTTCGTCTTCATATTATAATAATAATATTCATATAATAATATAAATAATGTTATTATTTTGCTTATATTTACTTTTTTATAGGAGAAATTAGTATGACAAAACAATTTGAGGTCATTATGGAAAAATATCGCAGGCTGGAAGCTAATATTATTGATATTGAGCACCTTGTAAAAACATTAAAAAATTCTTTTGAAATAAGTTCTATGGAAGCTTTAGACTGCTATTATCTTGAAAGTATAATAAATATTATCAGACATAGAACACACGCGTTAACACAAAAAACAGCCGGCTTGCATGACAAACTTGTAAAATATGAACAAAACATATTTAAAAACTAATTAATATCGACTACACTCACACCGTCTCCGCCTTCAGAATCTTCGCCAGGGCGGAATTTCGCAACATATGGAGATGTTGATAAGAAATCTCTGACTGCTGATTTTAAGGCTCCTGTCCCATGTCCATGAATAATTGTTACACATGCAAGATTTGCAAGACTTGCTTTATCAAGGTAAAATTCAAGGCTATCCAGCGCGTCTTCCACCTTATAGCCCCGTAGATCCAGTGTGCTTGAAATATTTGTTTTGCGTAGTTCAAATTTTTCAAGAGAACCCGGTCTGTATACATTTTCTTTTTTCTCAAAAGCGGAGTCGTAAGG
>CALURE010000036.1 GCA_944323095.1 Candidatus Gastranaerophilales bacterium | reverse complement strand
GATTTAATGTTGATGCTGAACCACGATTTATAACATTTATCACGGCATTATTCACATCTGGATCAGCATATCCTAAAACAGTTGCTCCAATACCACCAATACTAAAATCCAAATAATGATTATCATCTAAATCTACAATCTCAATCCCATGAGCTTCCTTAAAATATGCTGGCCAAACACCCCTTGAAAATCTGTCCGGTCTCTTGGACAAAAGCTGAGTCATGCCCGGAATAATCTTAGCTGCTTTTTCCTGTAATTCTAAACATTTTTTATTATTCATTATTAATTCACCTCTACATAATTTTCATCTAATGTCTTTTGCAACAATTCACAAAGACATAGGTTTCCTTTATCAATAGTCTCTCTATCAGTATTGTTAACATTATCAGTATCATAATACAAATTACTTAACTTTTTATATGTCCCAAAAGATTTAAAAATAGCAGGATAATCGGTTTTGTAAGTATAAACTTTTTCATCAGGCAAATGATGATAAAAACGTTTACAAGGAGTGGGAGAATAAAAATCACCTATCACAAGTGCCCCCCCCCCGGAAACATACCTGTCGGTATTATATATAGCCTTAGTTATAAATTCTCTACTTACCCAGTGAAACACAAAATTTACAATAACAAGATCAAATTTATAATTATATTCAAAATCAGAAATAGAATCTTTATATAACTCTAACCCATAACGCGCTTTGCCATCTTCAATTGCTTTTTCTGATAAATCTACACCAACCAGCTTTTTAATATTTGGCAATGATTTAAAAAAATTTAATCTAAATCCATTGCTACACCCAAGATCTAAAATAGATGTAATCTTTTCTTTGTTAATATTACCACATATCATCCTGTATATAATATCGTTATTCGCATGTCTATTTATTATTGCTTTCTCGTTTCTTAAAAACCAGGCATCACTCTCTGATTTTTCAAAAATGGTATCCTGTATCAATTTTACACTCCTATTTTTTGCACCATAAACTAGGCATAATAATATTCGTATCTAAATTTTTAAATTCTTTTGATATGTCTAATAATAATTCAACAGGTAAACTCTCGTCAAATATTTTTATATTTTCTTTAAGCTGCTGAATATTATCTACGCCAAATACCAGATGAGTAATCGCGTCAAACTGTTTTACAAAATTCATTGCTAAAGATATTCTGTTAACATTATATTTTTTACACAATTCATCAATCTTTCTGACTATTGGTTTTGCAGCATTTAAAAATGACGGGACTTCTGCTTCATTCATTAAAATTAACCCTTGTATAAATGCACTTCTTGAATGGATAATAGTGTCTTTTTTCTCTTTTGCCAGATCAAATATACCATCTTTTAGCATTCTTTGATCAAAAATACTAAAAGGTAACTGTATAAAATCAACATATTCACTTTCAATACACTTTCTTGCTTCATCCGGATAATATACAGAAACACCGCAATGTCTTACTTTGCCTTCTTTTTTTACTTCATACATTGCCCGCAGCATCAAATCATTAAACGCATACCGTGAACTATGAAACATATAACTGTCAAGATAATCCGTATTTAGTCTTTTCAATTGTGCGTTTAAATGCGCTTTAATAATTTTAACATAATGTTCGGGAGCTGCATCATCTAAAACATTTGGTTTAAATTTTGAACTTATAAAAAGTTTGTCTCTACTGATTGTTTTTCGTTTTAAAAATTCTCCGACTACATCTTCTGCTATTCCATACGCAAATGCCGTATCAATAGTATTAATACCATTCTGTGTAGCAAAATCCAACATTTTTAAAGATTCTTCAATAGCCGGCATTTTTTGATTAACTATACCGTAATCCATTCCAAATTGTACTGTTCCCAAACATATCTGCATAATTTCTCCTTAAAAACTTAAACAATATAAATATTTTGTAACAAAGTAACAAAAACATTTTTGTAATTTCTCAATCATGCAAAGCACAGAATACCCCCCCCCGACAGGTCGAAAAGCATTTTCTGTGCGGATTTCAAGGGTTTTATAACCAGATTTCTATCCTGTCCGAAAACTATAGAATTATCAGGAATATCCGTATCTTTTATATAAGCATTTGCAGAAATAATAACTTTATTACCAATTTTACAATTTCCCAATACTTTTGAGTTACTATACATCATAACAAAATTCCCGAAACTTGGATATATCCCTTTGTTATTACCTATTGTAAACCCCTGCAAACAACAAAAATAATCGCCGTAATCAGCTCTGCCTAAAACAGTTCCGACCGGATGATCAAATGTAAATATTTCAGGCAGTTGAATTTCATAATAAATATCGGCTGATGAAACAATTTTAGATAAATTATATAATTTGTCACATATTGGCTGACGCTCGCCTGTTTCATTAAAAATCGTATTCGCGGCAAAGTACAAAAACATTAAATACTGACAGGAATGATAAGGCGATAATTTATTTATATCAGAATAATATTTGTTATTTATATGCCTGCAATTATGCAGCATTCTTTCAGTAATTTTTTCATAATATTTATCCAACAGCTGCATATCATCACTACTGATAATATAAAAATTAGACAGCTGTTTTTTAGCTAATTGAAAAAATTCTTCGAGTTTTTTCATAAAACAGTACTTAACCTCTTTATAATGATTTGCAAATCCTTATTAGTCAAATCCGGATACAATGGCAGGGAAATACATTTTTTATAATAATTTTCCGCATTAGGATAATCTCCCCAATTATAACCAAACTGTCTGTAATAAGGCTGGGTATGAACAGGTATGTAATGCACCTGCAAATTTAAGCCGACTTTTCTTGCATCATGATAAAATTTTTCTCTGTTTTCAACTAAAACAGGATAAAGGTGGAAACAGGCATTTGAAAACTCTTTTTCAATCAAATGCGGTAATTTCAAATTTTTATTATAAAAATCAACAATTTCCCTTCTTCTTTTCTTAAATTTGTCAAGTTTTCTGATTTGGGACACTCCTAACGCTGCCTGAATATCTGTTATACGATAATTTAAACCGAGCTCTATCATATCGTATTTCCAATCTTCGGTGTGGTGCATACCATGTGAACGGTAAGCCAACAGTTTTTTGTACAATTCTTCATTATTTGTTGTAACCGCACCGCCTTCGCCAGTTGTAATTGTTTTCACAGGATGAAATGAAAAAACCGTCATATCAGAATATTTGCATGAACCGACTTTTGTATCTTTGTAATCTGAGCCTATAGCATGGGCGGCATCTTCAATAACAAAAATTTTTCTGTCTTTAGGAAGTATTTCGTTAATTGCTTCCATATCACAGGATTGCCCTGCGAAATGTACAGGCACGACAGCTTTTGTTTTTGAAGTAATATGTTTTTTTATTTCATCGGGATCAATATTTGCAGTTTCAGGGATTATATCTGCAAATTTAACGTCTGCTCCGACAAATCTTGCACAATTTGCGCTCGATAAAAACGTAATAGGAGTTGTAATAACTTCATCCCCAACCCCGACTCCTGCCGCAAGCATCGCGATATGAAGTCCGGATGTTGCAGAATTTACTGCAACGCAATACTTTGCACCCGTGTAATCACAAATTGCATTCTCAAATTCTTTAACCTTCGGCCCGCATGTCAAAAACGGAGATTTCAAAGTCTTTAAAACCTCGATATAATCATCAAATTCCAGATGTTGTTTCCCGTAGCTATATATTTTCATTTAATATATTACCTCTATTAATCCTGCAGCCTTTAATGATTTAATAACTTCAATACAATCATCAGGTGAACAATCAACAATATTGCAAATATCTATTACATCATTTTTGCCGTCGCAATACGCAATAATATTCATCATCAGCCTGACAGCCGCCCCCCCCCGGAATGCTTGGTAGATAAAGTTGGATATAAATTACGTCTGCCCATCTGAGGCTCACAAAGTACATTAACTTTATAATGCCTATTATTTTCAAGAAGATTAATTATTTTTTTGTAAACATTTAAACTTCCATCTAAACCTTCCTGAGAAATAAAATCCATATTATCCGCCGAAGTATGATATTCAGGATAATCTCCATATCGTGTTCTTGTAACAGAACAAACAGGTAAATCTACACCTGGAGCACAATATTGTCTTTCGTCAGAGCCTCTGTTCAAAAAAGTAAACTTTTTATAATCAGGGGAATAATGTTTTAACACACACACTGCAGCTCTATCAGCAAGAGTATTACCGTATCTGCTTGCAATATAAGAATAACATTTGTTATCACCCAGACAGGTTAACACAAAACCTGCAGCGAGATTATCTTTCAAGTATTCCAAATTTCGTGATAAATAAGTAATTGAACCTATCGTTTCAGGAATAAATATTATACGGTATGTATAGTAATTATCCATATTCTCCAGCCATTTTGCAAGATTTATTGCAACAACAGGCCCCGATAACTCATTTGAAGCAAGAGAAGGATGACATATATACGTTGAAAGCAAAATCTCTTTTTTTGTTTTTCCGGGAATTATAATTTCTCCATATGTTAAAGAACCTTGTTTCAATTCACTGTCTATAAATATTTCATACTCATCATCCTTCAGCGACTTTTTTTGTATATCAGATATACAAAATCCGTAACGCTCCTTGTAATATGATGTTATATATGGAATAACATCAGGTTGATCTTCGAGTGAATAAGTAATACTCAAAAGTTCATCAAGAGAAACTTTTTTATGTACTGGAGTTGAATATCCAACAACATGTAAATTATTCTTTTTAAAATCAATAATTTTTTCACCTTTAGAATTTTTTACCCATGCATCATTAATATTCCACTCTTTAGGAACTGTCCAGTCAAATACTTTTGTTCCGCTTGGAACTTCATATATTTTTAATAAATTACACTCTCTTTTTAATATATTTAATGTTTCTCTAACTCCGTTACCAGTAATAGAACGACAAATAGGGAAAAGTTCTCCGGCTAATTTATACATCTAACCCTCTGCTTTCTTTTTCTTTAAAATAACATAAAAAACTTATTTAAATAATAATATATTAAGAATAATAAATATTTTTGTGATATTATTTATGCAGGAGGCTTTATATGTTTGTAGAAGATTTAAAAAATTGTTTTAAAAATTTAGGAATCAGCAAAAATGATACAATTTTTGTATCGTCAGATATTAGTACATTAATTTATACTTCTATCAAAAATAAGGAAAAAATTACACCTGATGATATTATTAATATATTAATTGATTTAGTTGGCGCAAACGGAAATTTAATTTTTCCAACTTATAATTGGGATTTTTGCAAAGGAATTACTTTTGATTACAAAACTACACCTTCTAAAACCGGTTCACTCTCCCAGTATGCATTAAAGAGAAACGATTTTATAAGAACCCAGCATCCCATATACTCATTTGCAGTTTATGGTAAAGATGCTAAATATTTGGCATCTCTTGATTATAAAAGCTCTTTTGGAAAAGACTCTATTTTTAGCTGGTTTTATCAAATTGGAGCAAAAAATTTAATCATTAATGTTTCTTACCAGCATTCTTCCACCTTTGTACATTATCTTGAAGAAAAATGCAGTGTTAAATATAGATTTTTGAAAAATTTTACGGCAGATTATATTGATAAAGAAGGTAACCAATCAACCCGTACTTATCAAATGTATGTAAGACCGTTAGATAAACAAGTTTTAACAACAATTGATCCGATGCATGAGGTATTTGTCAAAGAAAATGCGGTTAAAGAAGTTAATTTTAACCATTCAACAATTAGACTTCTAGATATGAAAAAAGCATACGATCTTGTAGAAGATAATATAATTAACCACAATAGTGACAGACTTGCAATATTTGAAGTTTAAGAAATTTCATTTATCAGCTTTCTCATATCATCAATAGTGAGCCATCTGTCATTGTTGCCGGAATTGTATTCAAAATCAGCAGAAACTTTTTTGGCAGACGGATAATATTCTTCAATATTTTTGTTTTCCATCTCTATTTGAGGTAGTACAATATAAAAATCTTTGAATTCTATGGTATTTGGAGCATCTTCTCTTGTTATCATCTGCTCATGAATTTTTTCTCCCGGTCTAATCCCGACTTCTTTTATCTTTAAATCAGGAGCAATAGCTTTTGCAAGGTCAGGCATTCTCATAGATGGAATTTTTTTAACGTAAAGTTCACCGCCATGCATAGTTTCCAGTGCTTCAAGAACCATTTCTACAGCCTGCTCTAATTTCAGCCAGAAACGTGTCATTCTCAAATCTGTAATAGGAAGTTCTTTTGCTCCTTCAGATACAAGTTTTTGGAAAAACGGAATAACAGATCCTCTTGAACCTGCAACATTTCCGTATCTGACAACTGCGAATTTTGTCTCTTTGGTGCCGCAATAACAGTTACCGGCAATGAATAGCTTATCAGAGCATAATTTGGTTGCTCCGTACAAATTTATCGGAGCGCAGGCTTTATCGGTTGACAATGCAACAACTTTTTTTATTTTCATATCAATTGAAGCCTCTATAATATTTTGAGCACCCATAATATTTGTTTTAACAGCTTCAAAAGGATTGTACTCACATGCCGGAACCTGTTTTAATGCAGCGGCATGAATTACGTAATCTACACCGTCGAAAGCTCTGTATAATCTTTCTTTATCCCTTACATCCCCGATAAAAAATCTTAGTTTTTCTTTATATGGCAAAAACTCGGGCATATTTGCCATTACAAACTGCTTGTATTCATCCCTCGAAAAGACAATAACTTTTTTGATATCCGGATATTTTTCAAAAACCGTTTTTATAAACTTCTTTCCAAAACTTCCTGTACCGCCGGTTACCAAAATTGTTTTATTGTTTAACATAAATCTCCTGTTTCTTATTATTTACGTATAAATCTTATCACAAACAATAAAGTAGATGAAATTTTCACTTATCTTTTCTTAACACTATCATAAAAACTCCGAACAACACCAGAATAACACCTGCCGTAATTCTGAACGTTAACTGTTCATTAAACAGAAGGACTCCGAAAAATATTGCAGTTAAAGGTTCTAAAGCTCCGAGTATTGCAGTTGTTGTGGGGCCAGCAAGCTTTATTGACACATTAATTGTCTCAAGTGAAATAATTGTCGGAAACATAGCAAGCCCTAATGCATAAGCCCACAACACAGGTTTATGCAGCATTTGTAATTGAGTGCAGAATTTAAGATTGTAAATATAAACAATCAGCCCGAAAAACATTACATAAAAGCTCATTTTGCCTCTGTGAATATGTCTCAATGCTCCGATTTTTTTTATTCCGACAATGTAAAGCGCATACATAAGAGCTGATAAAAGAACAATTCCTACCCCTTTAAGATTTAAACCTGCACCTGGTTTGCCGGTATAAAGCGATAGTATTCCTATTGAGGTTACAAAGATTGCAAATACTACTCTTCTGGTGAGTTTTTCCTTAAAAAATACGGCCATTATTATTGCAACCAGCACGGGATAAATAAAAAGAATCGTACAGGCAATTCCTGCTTCTATATATTTAAAAGCTTCAAAAAGAGTTAAAGATGAAAGCGAGAAAAATAAACCCATTATAAAAAGCGGAAAAAATTCTTTTTTAGTAATATGCAATGAAATCTTTTTGACAAATTTCAGCCACAAACCGTATATTATAACCGCTATAACATACCTGTAAAAAAGTACGGAATTCACCCCTATTCCGGCCATGTATAAAGGCAGACCGAATAGCGGATTAGTACCGTAGCTTGCAGATGCAATTGCTCCGTTTATAATACCGATTGCACGTCTTTTCAAAGCTTTCTCCTCGTAAATAAAATCGTATATTAATATACGGAAAAAATCAAGAAAAATAGTATAAAAATTTGGAACTTATATCGCAGTTTACACCATATATCCTGAAAAACAGGCATAATGTCATACCGAACTTGTTTCGGAATCTTAGCATTGTTAGAAGCTGAAACAAGTTTAGGATGACATAAGGAGAGCGGCTCTTATAAATCGACAAACAGACAGGATTGTGATAATATAATCGCACAGGGTAAAAGACAGCTCTTTTCGAAACGGAACAACCTACAACAATTATGTAGCCTTCGGGTGGTTCCCGACTAGAAAGGGGGTCGATATGGATAAATTCAATATTAGTTTATTACTAATTTTTATGATTTTATTTGTATTAAAAAACGGCTCTTACCTGAACAGATAAGAACCGTTAGCCTTCTACAGAGCTGTCGGCAAGCTTGGCAAGCTGCCACCCTGTACATATATTATTTACTATTTATGTAATTTTGTCAAGTGTACTACTTAATCGCAGGGAAATAATATTTTACACCGTTATCTGAGCGCCATCTTACATAGCCGGTTTTCGGGGTTCTGTCAATATCAAAAACACTCACAAGTGCCCAGTTTCCGCGTATAACATTCAGATTAATTTTTTGCGGCATATTAATTGTTGCAACAATTTGAGACTTATCGTCAGTCGAAACATGGAGATCTTTTGCTTCTGCAGGTGCTTCTTTTAACAAATTCAAACCGTATTTTCTCCCGTACATATTATAAAACATTACCCAGGTAGAAAATCTATATGGATCATCTTTTTTTATCCAGCCTTTTGCACCTGTGGCATTGTTGTATATCACCTGAACCCAATCTTCTGTTTCATCAGTTACGGCAAGAAGTCCCAAATTTTTTGAGGGGATAAATACAACAAACAAATCCTCTGGTTTCACACTATCAGGAAAAATTTTATTGCCTATCCAGCTTATGCTGTGTACTATGTTTGAGGTTTCGTAAGGTTCTTTATACAGGGCAATTTCACTCGGCGCCTGATAAAGCCCTAATGTGTTTGTCTGCTCAACACTAACGTATTGAGGGACTACATTTTCAATGCAAAATCCCTGTAAAGATGCCAGTAATATTATTGCTATTATCAAAAAGAATTTTTTCATGTTAAAATCCCTCCACCGCTTGCGCGATTTCCTTCCATTTCACAAGAAAGGCAATATTATTGTTTTACTTTATTAATATATCCACCCACACCTTTTCACCTTTTGTACAAGTTAAGTAAAGCCTATGTGGCGGGTGGAGCGGCTACGCTCCGCGGAAACTGATTTCCGCATAAGTTTTTTGAAGTTTTGCACGGACATTGTTCATCTGATGTTCTATAACTTCATCTGTCAATGTCGCGTTTTCATCCTGCATTTTTATACGAAATGCAAGACTTTTGAAGCCTTTTTCAATGTTATCGCCCTGATAAACGTCAAACACTTCACTGCCTTTGAAAATATTCTGCTGAACAGCGCCCTTTATAACACGCTGAATATCTTCAAAATTTACTTCCTCATTGATTACAAATGCGATATCACGGCGAACTTCAGGGAACTGAGGGAGTTTTTTATATCTTACAGTGTGTTCTTTAATAATTGAGATAATTTCATCAAGGTCAATTTCAAAAATGAATACATCCTGACCTTTGATTTTCATCTTATCTTTCAACAGCGGATGAATTTGTCCGAAATAACCTATATTAGTAAGATTTTTACCCAGAATATTGACTTTTGCGCTTCTGTAAGGGTGCATGTAATCCACATCTTCGCATGGAGTTAATTTAATTCGCTTTGTAACACCCAGTTCATCAAACAACTGTTCAATAATACCTTTAAGCGAATAAAAATCAGTATGGGATTTAATCTGCCATTTAGAGTTTTCAATCTCACCTGTTAAAACTCCTGCAAGAACTCTTGTTTCTTTAACTCCTGTATTTTTTTCATCAGAAGGAGCCGTAATCTTGTATGTTTTACCGATTTCATAAGCCCAGAGAGTTTTTTGACCGTTGTCGTAATTGTATTTCAAACAATTTAGAACACTCCCGGCCATATTTTGTCTGAGCATTGTGCTTTCATCGCTTGCTGAATTTAAAACTTTGACGGATTTTGCATCATCATAAGTCTGCATATATTTATCCAACAGAGGTTTGCCGATTAAAGATGTTGTTATAATTTCGTCAAGCCCTGCTGAGAGCATCAATTCATTTACTTTTTTTATAACTTTTTCTTCGAGAGAAATGTCAGGTGTGCTGTTTTTATTCGGCAACGTAGTGGTAATTTTATCATAGCCGTTAATTCTTGCAATTTCTTCAATCAAATCAATTTCTCTTGTAACATCACCTGCTCTGAAAGAAGGAACAAGAAATTTTGCAGCCAGCTCGTTCCCGCCGAGTTTTTTAAATCCTAATTTTTCAAGAATAGAAATACATTTGTCGGGAGCGATTTCGCATCCCAAAATTCTTTTTATCTGTGCATATCTTAGAGTTATTTCGATTGGTTCAAGTTCATTTTTGCCGGCTTCTACAACTCCTTCAATTTCGGCATCCGCAAGTTCAGTGAAAAGCTGCATTGCACGCATTAAAGCAGGTTTAACAGCTTCTATATCAACACCGCGTTCAAATCTGGCAGAAGCTTCCGAGCGGTAGCCTACACTTCTTGAAGATTTTCTTGTAGTTACAGAAGGGAAAAATGCAGCTTCCAGCGCAACATTTTTTGTATTTTCATCAATTTCGGAATTTTCGCCGCCGAAAACACCGGCAAGACAAACACCTTTTTCTTTATCGGCAATTAAAACGCTGTCATGCGTTAATTCTCTTTCGGTACCGTCCAAAGTAACTATTTTTTCGCCTTCTTTGGCACGTCTTATGCAGATATACCCGTTTAGTTTGTCCATATCGAATGCATGGAAAGGTGTCCCGTATTCCAGCATTACGTAATTTGTAATATCAACGGCATTGTTTATTGCACGAACCCCTGATGCAATAAGTCTTTTTTGCATCCAGTCAGGGGAAGGTTTAATTTTTATATTCTTTAAAATGCCGAGAGAATAGTATTTGCACACATCGTTATCAATAATTTCAACTTTAAATTCATCAGTTGACAAATCTCTTGTACATTCAAGAGGTGAAAATTTTAAAGGTTTATCGAAAATTGCACTCAATTCTCTTGCAATTCCGATAACAGACATTTGATCTCCTCTGTTTGCCGTGGGTGCGACATCAAGAATATAATCTTTATCAAAGCCCAGAACTTTTTCAACATCTTCACCGATTTTTACATCAGGGAAAATTCTATTCAAAATCAAAATACCGTCTTCTTCCTGATATCCGCGTTCAGAAACACCGAGTTCATCATCAGAACAGAGCATCCCCTGAGATTCCAAACCTCTTATGACTGCAGGTGTTAAAGTAAACATTTCGCCGGTTTTCCTGTCAAGAACTTTAGAACCAACTGAAGCATAAGGAACAATCTGATCTTCTTTGATATTTTGTGCTCCGCAAACTACAGTTTTCAAACCTTCGCCTGTATTTACCGTAACAAGATGAAGATGATCGGAATTCGGGTGATTGTCTATTTTTTCGATTTTTACTGTTTTTATATTTGTAAATTGAGGTTTTACCTCTTCTACAGCTTCAACCTCCAAACCGCTCATAGTAAGTTCATGGGCAATCTCTTCAACTTCTATATCCGATAAATCAACAAATTCGTTTAACCAGTTTAATGATACTTGCATATTTCTAATTCCCTCTTACATAATAATCTATACCAAAATTTTATAACAAACCAAATAAAAAATCACCCCCTATTTTGGAGGTGATTTTATTTATGTGTAAATTTTAAACTGATTAGTATTATTATGCAAATTGTTTATCAATTTTATCGAATTTAGCTTCTAACATATTTGTATATCTCTGGCAAGATTCTTTGTCTTGTAGCCAATGAGGTAAAACTTCTTTACGTTTTTGAGTCAGTTTGGCATTTTTACCGGAATTTGCATATTCTTTAACCGCAGCATATTGTTCTTCAGTTAAACCTGCATTTTCAAGAACTTTTGATTTTTTAAATTTCACAGGATCATAATCTTTAAATGCAGCTTGGGCATCCGAAATCATTTCATCTCTTTGTAAAGATGTTAAGTTTTGTTTTTCAAAATTATTTGCATAGTATTTATGTGCATCAATTTCTGCCTGTCCAACAGAATAAGTTGCCTGTCTCTTATTTTGAAGTTCTTTAGATTTTCCTGTTACTTTATCTTTTATTTTAGCAGCTTTTCCTGTAATAGAGTTCCACAGTTTAACACCGCTTTCGCCTATGGCAACAAATACGTTTTTAATTTTTGCCATAAATCCGAGTTCTTCACCGGCTTTAGCAACTGATTTTGTTAAAGCTTTTTTACCGACAGCAACACTTAAACCGATATATGCTGCGCCAAGAAGTCCTGCAACACCGCCTGCTGCTATCAAATTTTTGTTATCTTTTTTGAATTCAAAATCTTCGCCTTTTTCAATTTTGTCAGCATTTTTAATTAGCTGTTTTTTGAATTCATCCTG
>CALURE010000035.1 GCA_944323095.1 Candidatus Gastranaerophilales bacterium | reverse complement strand
TTTTGCTTCATCAAGAGTCAATTCCCCGTCAAGGTAAGATATAATCTCTTTGTAGCCTATTGTATCAACAATATTCGGTATTCTGCCGTATTTTTTAAGAAGATATTTGGTTTCTTCTACAAGCCCCTGCTCTATCATCAAATCAACACGTTTGTTTATTCTCTCATAAAGTTCTTCTCTCGGGAAATTTAATCCGATCCATTCAATATCAAACTCATTATTATCGTTTTTCCCGCATGCTTTTGAAATCGGCAGCCCTGTAAGTTTAACAATTTCGATATAACGTATTATCTTTTTTTTATCGTTTCTTTCAATCTTAGTTACCGCATTTTTATCTAACTTTGCCAGCATCCCGTAAAGCTCAGCAAAAGACAGCTTTGCCAATTCTTCTCTCAGTTTATAATCAGGTTCAACATCAGGTAAATCATAATTTTCTAATAAAATTCTAAAATACAGACCTGTACCGCCTGCAACAATAGGAATTTTTCCCCTTGATAAAATATCATTAACATGCTTTTTTGCCTCTTTTGCATAAAGTCCTGCAGAATAATTAATATCAGGTTCGACAATGTCTATCATATAGTGAGGTATTCCCTGCATTTCATCAAGCACCGGCTTAGCCGTTCCGATATTCATTCCTTTATAAACAAGTCTTGAATCCGCAGAAATTATTTCACCATTTATTTGTTTTGCAAGTTCGACAGCATATGCCGTTTTGCCGCTTGCAGTAGCGCCCACAACCGCTACAACTTTATTTTTTTTCATCACTATTCATTTCCACAGCTGTATGATTTCTATCGTAATACAAGAATATCAATACAACAAAATATACAGAAAAATAAAACAGAATAATACTCATAATTATATAAGCAATTGGATTAATGAATGCAAATGTATTAATAAATAATAGCGCAAACCCCATAAACCACAAAGATAAAAATAATCTTATAGTTGTAAAAAAATCTTTAAACAACTTGCCAAAAGAATGCCATAATGCTGCAACAGGATTTGGAGATTTATATACAATTTCAGGAATCCACAACATTAACAGATACATAATACAGGATGTCACTACCATAAAAAGGAGACTCCACTTGCCAAAAAATACAACCTGTTCGGTTGTCAAACTATCAATAAATGCAGTCATCCCGTCATTTGAAGAAGCATTAATCGCTAATTCCTGCAAATTCTGCATTGATGCAGAATCAAGACCGCCTATTATTTTTACACCGAGTATATAAACAAGAGGTGTTGCAAGAAGCTGTATTATAAAAAATATTATATACACCCCGACAAAAGATAAGAAAAATTTTCCTACTCCTTCAGGAAATACTTTGAATAAATTTAATGCAGCTTTTGCTCTGTCTTCATCCAGAACAAAAACTTTTTTAGAAAGAGATATAGCACCCTTTATCATATAAAACCACCCGGAACAAAACACCCCGAACATAAATAATACAGTCAGAGATGCTAACAAAAATTTAGGTGTTGAATCAATATGACTTCTTGAATACAAAGAATATAAATCTAATATTTTTACAAATACAATTAAAGGTATAGTTAATATAATATTATAATTTGTAATTTTTACAGCATCTTTAAATAATTCACGCATATATAAAATTTTCCTTCAACTTTAAATAAAATTAACCGCCTTTTTACTTAATAAGTTCAGGTTGTTTTTCCTGAGAATTTTGAAGTTTACGTTTCCTTCTTCTCATAAGATCCACAAAAGCCTCAAGCCTTGTTAAATATCCTGCTTTTCCGGTCTGCTCATCCATAATCAATGGCAGAATAGGAATATCACAATTTTCTCTCATTGCAGGAAAAATATTTTGGGACATAATCTCAGGCATACACGTAAACGGACTGATATGAATAATACCGTCTATTCCACGCTCGTCTGCATAAGCTACATCAGAAACACATTCAAGAGAATCACCACCTATATCACGCATAAGATATGGCTTTGCAAGCCTGTATGCTCTTTGAAGATGTGTCTCGCCTTTTCTGAAAACTTTAGGTATAATGGCATCTTTTATAAAACTGCTAATTGTCAAGCTTCTGCGCACCTGAACCCCCATTTTCCCGAGTTCTTTTGTTATATTCTGGTTTGAAAAAGGATCACAGACAAGATAAATTTCTCCTGTTAAATCAACTTTCAACACTTCTTTATTTTTATCTATTTGGACTTTTTTCATTTCTTCAAAAGCTTTTTTCTTTGCTTTTTTCAAATCTCTTGAATGCTCAACATCTTTGATATACTGTAATGCAATATTATAGTGTTTATCTGCATCTCCTGATTTAATTTCTCTTGCACGGTAATAAGCAAGAGTTTCTTCTAAATCGTCAAGCAAAAACATTTTTCTTATAGCAAGATTAATCGCACGCGCAAATAATATCGGATCATTTTTGCCGCTTATATCTTTCAAGACATTATACATCCCCTTTATACCGTCATAAAGAGATAATTCAATATATCTTGCATGATATCCCATATCAATAAGGGCACTTTCAATACTGTTTCCGTACTGACCTAGACGGCAGCAGCCTGGTGAGGTAATCATCGCAACATAATCCGCCCCGCCTTCTATTGCCTCAATAAAGTTGCCTAAAATTAATTTGTAAGGCAGACATATTGCTTCAGGGGAATGTTTTGTGCCAAGAGACAAAGTTTTTTTGCTCGTATATGGCGGAATAAAAGGTTCTACACCAATTTTTTTCAACGCTGCAGACCATGCAATTGATACCGTACCCATATGGGGAAATGCTACTTTAACTTTTTTCTTTTCTTTATTCATAATCTTCTCTTTTATTGTTTAAAATTCAAATCAGGATGACGGGCCGCAAGTGTTTCATCCAAACGTTTTACAGGTGTTGTATGCGGAGCCGATATTAATTTTTCAGGATTTGTTTCAGCTTCTTCTGCAATTTTTAGCATTACAGCTATAAAATCATCAAGAACCTGTTTTGTTTCCGACTCTGTAGGTTCAATCATAAGTGCTTCATGCACAATTAAGGGGAAATAAACCGTCGGCGGATGCGTATTTTCATCCATAAGAGCTTTTGCAATATTTAATGTCGAAACCCCGTTTCCTTCTTTTTGTTTTTCACCGGAAAGCACAAATTCATGCATACACGGTTCATCATAAGGCAGTAAATATGCACCTTTTAATTTTTCTTTAAGATAATTTGCATTTAAAACAGCATTTTCACTTGCCTCTTTCAAATTATTACCCATCATAAGTATATAGGCATAAGCTTTGACAAGCACACCGAAATTGCCGTAAAAACCTTTGACACTTCCTATTGAATACTTAATATTATAATTTCTGAAATATTTTTTCCCGTCAAAGTCAATAACAGGCGCCGGTAAATATTCTTTTAAATTTTCAACAACAGCAACAGGTCCGGCTCCAGGACCGCCGCCTCCGTGCGGTGTGGAAAACGTTTTATGCAGATTCAAATGCACTACATCAAACCCCATTAACTTAGGATTTGTATAACCCATAATTGCATTGAAATTCGCCCCGTCATAATATAAAAGCGAACCGTTATCATGCATTAATTTTGATATTTCAAGGACATTCTCTTCAAAAATTCCGAGAGTATTAGGATTTGTCATCATAATAGCAGCAACATCAGAATCCAGAAGTTTTTTTAATTCGTCAATATCAACCTGACCTTTCTCGTTCGACTTAACAGGCACAATTTCAAAACCGCAAAGATGAGCACTCGCAGGATTTGTACCATGTGCAGAATCAGGTATAATAACTTTTTTGCGGTTATCTCCTTTAACTTCAAAATACTTCTTTATAACCATCATGCCTGTTAATTCACCATGAGCACCGGCAGCAGGCTGCAATGTTACGGCATCCATACCGGTAACTTTTTTCAAAGCTTCCTGAAGTTTGTACATTAATTCAAGTGCGCCCTGACAATCATCATCTTCTGCCAGAGGATGCAGGTTTGCAAAGCCATCCAGAGAAGCAAGAAGCTCATTAACCTTAGGATTATATTTCATAGTGCATGATCCAAGTGGATAAAAACCTTTTTCAATACAAAAATTTTCATCTGAAAGTTTTTTATAATGGCGCATTGCCTCCAATTCGCTAACCTGAGGCAAACCTATTTTATCTTTTCTTAGAAAACTGTCGTCAAGAAAACTTAAATCTTCTTTTTCATCAGTCAAAGTTATACCGGAAATACCGCTGTTTTTTTCAAAAATTGTTTTCACTAAATAATCCCCTGTCTTTTTAAGTCTCTTTTTATTTTATCTAACCCTGATTGAATAATACGGGAAATTCGCGATTGTGAAATGTTAAATTCCTCTGCTATTTCGCGGAGTTTTTTTTCTTTAAAAAATTTATACTCAATCAGCTCTTTTTCCCGTTCCGGAAGTTTTTTCATGGATTCTAAGATTTCAGCCTTCAATTCAGAAAGTTCAATAGACTCCTCAGGTGTTTTATCCTCGGCTTTAATCTGAACCGGAACATCCGCATCCTGCATTTCATCTATAGATAAAATAGTTTTATAAACTTCTTCCCGTAAATTATTTTCATCTTCTTCAAGATACTGCTTTTTATTTTTTAAAGTGTACCACTTATACCTGCGCCGTAATTCATTTCTTATAGCCCACTTTATAGCAGTTGATAAATACGTATTATTAAAGGATTCCGGAGAATGATTTTTAAACAAAATATATAAAGTATGATTGCCGATATTTATAAGTTCCGGGAATTCTATCAAATGCGAGGTAGAAAATTTTTGATATTCTACTTTTGCAATAGTCTCTATTAAATCTTTATAATCCCTTAAATTAACTTTTTGTTGAATATTTTGTTCCGGCGCCATAACTTATAACATATTCCTATAAAAAAGATTTCCCACACAAATATTATAACAGAAAAAATATAGAATACCAGACAATGTAATTTTACTTAACATAAATTATATTTAAATCGGATAAGAAAGTTTATAAGTCGAAACTCAAGGAGACAATTTTATGAAAATACTATTTTGCACAGACGGTTCAAAAATAAGTTTTAATTCGCTAAAAAATATTTCAGGATGGATAAAATACGCTGAAATTGACACGATTTGCGTAATTGACTGGACTTTTCTGCCGGATGAGATCAGTATTGAAGAAACCGGTTTTACCGCATCCTGTGCAAATGTAGCTGACACCATCCTTGATTTTGCCGAAGACGAAATAGAAAAATACGGGCTAAAACACGGGGAACGTATAAAGCATTGCGGTTCTGCTATAGACAGTATTCTTGAACAATCCGAAAAGGAAAAATATGATTTAATTCTCATGGGCTCTCATGGTAAGAAGGGAATACAAAAATGGCTAGGATCTGTTTCACAGGAAATAATTAACAGCAGTAAAATTTCCGATTACATCGCCAAAGAAGAAAACATTAAGAAAAAATTACTCTTAACAACAGACGGAACAAAATGCTCAATTGAAATTTTAAGGGAAATAATACCTTGCCTCAAATTAGAAGACAAAGAAATCCATATATGTATGGTAAATGAAGACCCAAATCTTTTGTTTCTTGATGGAACATTAGACACAAACTGGCTTCTTGATATACAAAAGCAGCAACAAATTTACGCTGCAAGAGCAATTAATGACATTCAGATGCTCCTTAATGAGTACAGTATAAAAATCAATGAAACTGCTATATTATCAGGTATTCCTGCGCAAAAAATTATAGAATATTCAAGAATAAATGACATAGATCTAATAATTTTGGGCTCAAGAAACAAATCAAAACTTGACAGATTTTTAACAGGCTCAGTAAGCCGGCGTGTTCTTGAAAACGTAGTCAGCGACATCTGGCTTGCTAGATGCAAACAATAGACAAAGCTTATAAAGAACTTATAGTATATAGAAATTCAAATATTACAACATACTCTTATTTACATGTTCTTTTGCCGCTCCAGCTCAAATCATCACAATAAAGATAATCCCTGTTTTCATTTACCAGAACCCAAGCAGTACAATGATCTCCTTTAGTCAAACAATCTCTGAATAATTCCGGCTCATAAGTCTGAGTTCCACGCGGCAAAATACCATATTTTGTAACTGCAAATTGAAAAAAATCCTGCCCGAAAGTATGTTTTCCTCTAAATGGTCCATCTAAATCAACATAAATTAAACCACAGGCATCAGATAAATTATTTATATTTGCATTACAAGTGGCAGAATAACCATGAAAAGCTAGAGATACACCATCAGAAGTAATAACTTTATGTCTGTTTCTAACAGTATCAAAAGATTGCCAAGAATTGCCGTTTGAAAATTTGTAATAACCATCATAAAAACAACCCGGATTTTGTCCACAAGTTTTAGAAAGAGTTAAACCTTTTCCAAGTACATTAAAAAGTGTAAGAGATGATTGATAATCTTTATCGCTTCCGCTAGTCCCTATATCTGTCAATCCCCAGTTAGTAGGCTCTCCATATTCATAATATGCCTTTTGATATGCCTGACTTAATATAGAATATACTTTTTTCAATCTTGTAACCGCAACCTTATCCTGATAATTTGCTATAAGAGCAGGCATTGTTAACGCTGCAACCACCCCGATAATTCCAAGGGTGATTAAAACCTCAGCCAAAGTGAACGCGGCGCGTTTTTTTAGTGCGTAGGGTGGGATAAGCGAAGCGTTCCCACCAGAATGATTATTGGAAGATAGGAGGGTAGGAGGATTAGAGGATTGGCTGGTTAATGTAAATAGCCTACCCACATACCTTCTTAGCTTCTTTTCTTCAAAATAATAATGAGATTCTGAAACAAGTTCAGAATGACAGAATGACCTATCCCTTAAAACATCACCCGATAGAGGGAAAATTTTTACGATAATTCCTACCGGCTTAAATAATTTTCGCCAGAACCATTGTGGAGAAGCTAATAGCGCCCCCCCCCCGACGACTTAATTCTTGTTTGTAATTTTTCCATGTTTGCTCTCCTTTTTTATGTTGACATTCTTATTATAACATAATCTATTATAAGTTTCAACAAAATAAACCCGCTGTTTTGAATACAGCGGGGAGAATTAAAAAGTATGAAAAATATTGAAAATTATTTTTTGTTACCGTAACGTTTATTAAATCTTTCTACACGACCTTCTGAGTCAAGAATTTTTTGCTGGCCTGTGTAGAACGGATGGCAATTATTACAAATTTCAACAGTTATATTATCTTGTATAGAACCTGTTTCAATTTCATTGCCGCAAACACATTTGATAACTGTTTTTTTATAATCAGGATGAATTCCTTGTTTCATTGTTAACCTCTTTCTTTTTCTCAAGATTCCAAACTTGAACAATTTATTTCGACTAATTATATAATACTACGGAAATAAAAAAGTGCAAGCGTTTATAAATGTGGTTTATATCGCAGTTTACACCGGATATCCCCAAATGACAGTCATAATGTCATTCCAAACTTGTTTCGGAATCTTAACATTATTAGACGCTGAAACAAGTCAGCGTGACGATTACAGCTATTTTTATTGAAAACTGCGATATAAAACCATTATAAATATCATGCATTTGTTTGATGTTAACATTTCTTAATTTTGCCATAATATATTTGTTATCCGTTATCAGATATTTATAGGTGAAAATATATGAATCTGCATGAAAGATGTTTGCTGCGCTACTTACAAAACCCCGAAGAATTGACCTGCTCAACTGAAATATTAAAACTTAATAATTTCATTCTTGAAAAACAATTTATTTTAAAAAATTTTGTTGCCAAATCTAATGCATTCAATTATACTGAAAGAATAAAGTAACATATTTTAATAAGATTAAGGTTATGTTTAAAAAAATCTCATACACATTAGGTTTATTATTATTTATTCTTTTTTCTTTTTTAATATTTAGAAGTGCAAATTTAAATACGTTTATTGATTCAATTGAAAACAGAACATTTGACCTGCGCCAGTCAATTATTATAAACCAGGGGCATAAAAAAGCCAGTGATGATATTGTAATAGTTGCAATTGACGATGCGACATATGAATATATTCTTGACAATTACGGCGAATGGCCTTTACCAAGAGATATATATGCAAACATAATAAACTACCTTGAAAAACAAAATCCGAGAATTATTGCTTTTGATCTTATGTTTGTAAAATCCTTAAAAAGCGCGAATCAGGCGGATGAAGAATTAATACAGACATTTAAAAAATATAAAAACTTATTCACTTCAATGAACTTTGACAATCAGTCAGAGGAATTAAGAATTCCGCCGGAACTTCCGGAAAAATTAACGCTTAACATAGATAACAAGTCGAAAATAAATTTCAATCAGCTTACCTTCACAAACTGCAGAACAATTCTTGAAGGAATTATTAACTCAACATCAAATATAGGAATAATAAACGTTTCACGCTCAGATGACGGAATTTTAAGAAAAATGCCGCTTGTCGTAAAATATAAAGACAAATATTATCCCCAGCTGGCATTAAAAGTCGGATTAAATTATTTAGGCGAAAAAAGTACATCATTTGAAATAGACAAAAATTCAGAATTTAAAATCAGCGACAGAAAAATATTTCTTGACGATGACGGAAGCGCAATTTTAAACTGGTACGGTCCTGCAGGAACTTACACATACATTCCTATGTATCAGCTAATCAAAGCAGTAAAGGGAGAAAAAACCGAATTGAATTATGATTTCTCCAATAAAATTATTTATTTCGGGACAACTGCCGCAAGCCTTTTTGATATTAAAACCGTACCGGCAGGAAAAATTTATCCCGGAGTAGAAGTACAGGCTACATATGTTAACAACATAATTGATAATAATTTTATAAAAAAAGTTCACAGAGGTTATACAATAGCGTTGAGTATATTGCTTGCTTTGTTGATTGCTTCTGTTGTTACAAGGGTTAGCTCGGCATTTGCAGCTTCTATGATATCTCTTTCCACATACCTGGTTTACATACTGATTGCATATTATGCAATGAAATATGAAAATCTCTGGCTTGAAATAATTTATCCGCTGATATTTTCAATTGCCGCATTTACTCTTGCCTATATTGTTAAATACCTTATAAAATCCAGAGATTTTGAACAGCAGTATAAACTAGCAACAACAGACGGCCTGACAGAACTATATAATCATAGATATTTTCAGGAACAAATAAGGATGCAGGTGGAACAGGCAAAACGTTACAGCAGCAACTTTTCTCTTATTATCATTGATATAGATTTCTTCAAAAAGTTTAACGATACCTTCGGGCATCAATCAGGCGATGCAGTATTAAGACAGGTAGCGCAAACCTTGAAAAAAAATGTACGCGCGACTGATATTGTATGCAGATACGGCGGAGAAGAAATGAGTATAATTTTGCCAAACACAGGTAAAGATGAGGCATTTTCAACTGCACAAAAAATATGTGAACGCGTTGCTTCTAAAAAATTCAAACTTACAGGCGATAAAGAAACCCATGTCACAATAAGTCTGGGAGTAGCAACATTCCCATTTGACGGAGATTCAGCACCTGCCATTATAGAAAGTGCGGACAAAAAATTATACACTGCAAAAAACAACGGCAGAAATCAGGT
The DNA here is from genome assembly GCA_944323095.1 of Candidatus Gastranaerophilales bacterium. Lineage (GTDB taxonomy): Bacteria > Cyanobacteriota > Vampirovibrionia > Gastranaerophilales > Gastranaerophilaceae > Stercorousia. Next base: position 2,953 of record CALURE010000035.1, on the reverse strand, counting down.
AAAATAGAAAAGTGCCGTTGCGTACATAAATCTTATCAGGCGATTGATTATATAACCGGCACATCAACGGGATCAACAAGTATTACGTTTAAAATCGTCCCTTTACCTAAATCAACATCTTTGCCCTTTCTGATCATATCAGCGAAAAAGTCATATACATAATAAGCTCCGCCGCCTATAGCTCCTCCGATTGCACCTATACCGGTCATTAATTGATCAGCAACAATTACATCATCAAAAACATCACCGCCCCACTCTGTAGCATTAGACGCAATTTCTTTTGTTATATGCCAGTTTTCAATAAGCGCGTCTTTATAACCTTTTGATGAAGTTATACCGCCGTCATAAGTTAAATCAGCTCTGCCTACAATTGAAAAACTCAATGGAAGTTGTCTGCCGTTCGGAGTAACAACATGATCAAAATCAAGATATAAAATTGCACCTTTAGACATTCTTTTAGCAGGTTCAATTCGTTTTATGGTTCCCCTGACAAGAGACCCCATCGGTAAAATTACATCAGACTCAGCAGTCTGATCATTCATCATTATTGCGGTAAATTCAGCACCTTGTTGATCTGTCATAGTTGAGACGGAATTCATTAACTGAAGTTCAAATTTTGTCCCTGCTGGAATACGTTTTGTTTTTGCATTACCGCTTAACGGAGCTGCCGATACTGTTTGAACAAACAAAAATAATGATAAAATTACAGATAAAAATTTCATTTTTAACTCTCCCTTTTTCTTTATTTTATAAAACAATTAACAATTTTGCAATATTTAATAAAAGAAATTATAATATTCTTATGTCAAAACTTGATAAAATAGAAGAACTGCAAAATATTCTTAAAGAGGACAACACAAATTTTCAGGCAAGACGGGAGCTTGCCGTACTTCTTTTAGATTACGGGTACGCGGAAGAAGCAAAACAGCATTTTTTATATTTGTCTAAAATATTCAATGATGACAGCGGTATTTTTTACAACCTCGGAATAACATATGAAAAACTTAAAGATTTAAACAAAGCTGAAGAAGCTTATAAAAAATCAATAGAACTTGCCCCGGAAGAAATTGATGCATATTACAATCTCGGGCTTGTATATATTGACAAAAAAATGTATGAAAAAGCTGTTGACTGTTTTGAAAAAGTACTTTCTAAAGACAACAATGATTCAAATTCATATTTTTCTATAGGATTGTGTTATTTAAAAGAGGGCAAACTTGACGGCGCAAAATACTATTTTCAAAGAACAATTGATTTGAATGATGAAGATATTTACGCACACTTTTATATCGGTAATATCTTAAAAGAAGAAGGGGATAACGAAGCTGCAAAAGAAAAATTTAAAAAAGTGCTCGAACTGTCTCCCGATTACAGCTGGGCATATTTTAACCTTGCTGCAATTGATTATGAAGAAAATAATTTTGATTCTGCATTCGAAAATCTAGACAAGACACTAGAACGTAACCCCAAAGACGCAGAAGCATACAAAATATATGCAAAAATTCTCACAAAGGCAGGGAAATTGGATAATGCGGCGGTTATTATGGAAACCGCACTTGACAATTGCGGAGAAAACGGGGATTTATACTACATATTGGCGCAGATACAAAAATTAAGAAAAGCCAATGATGAATACGTTAAATGCATAAATAATGCGCTAAAATTTCACAACAGCCTATCCATATCCCCGAAACTTGTAAAAAAAGAATTAGATAAATTTTTATCTTAAAAAGCCCTGCAGAATTTTTCCACAGGGCTGATTAATTTCACAAATATCTAATATAATATCTGCCATCCATCCATTACAACTCTATCAAAGCAAGCGGGATCAATAAAACCTGCATCTCCGCAATAATTTTCATGGCTTGAAAGCATAACAGAACCATTATAGTTATACATCATAAAAAACATATCATATCCAAAAGTATTAGGATACTTATCATAACCGTTTACATCTATATACACATTTGCGTAAGTTGAATATGAAGTAGCAGATAATGAACTTATACAAATTTCGGAGCCGTCTGCCATAGAAAGTAATGTACAATTTCCTAATTTTTTAGGAGTTCCGTAACCGGTAACTTTCATATCCATAACACCATGCTCAGACGAACTCTTATCTATAAGCAGTGTACGGTATTCTCTTTCATTCGCGCTTAAATAAGTTACATCTTTTGAAAGATTGAAATATTTTCTTAAAGCATTTGAATCTCTATTCATAACATAATCACGAAATTTTGTGCTTGCTAAATCATCAACTCCCTCATCAGCCAAGACAAGTTTTAATGCATTTTCAACAGTACTGACAGATTTTTTCAACTGGGTAATATAGACTTGCTTACGGTGGTTTGAAATTAAAGTTGGAAGTGTTAATGCCGCAACAACCCCGATAATTCCAAGGGTGATTAAAACCTCCGCAAGAGTAAACGCGGCGCGTTTTTTTAGTGCGTAGGGTGGGATAAGCGAAGCGTTCCCACCAGAATGATTATTGGAAGATAGGAGGGTAGGAAGATTGGAGGATAAGCTTTTTAATGTAAATAGCTTACCTTCATATCTTCTTATCTTCTTACCATCTAAATTGCTTGACCTCCGGACTTCCTGACATCCGTCTGCCATAATAGGCTGGATTCTTTCGGGAGCGTGCCGCTCCACCCGACAAACAGTATTATTACTTATTTGTTTTAATTTCTTAAATATTAGAGCCTCAGAATGACGGAATACTCCCTCTCCTATGGGAGAGGGCTGGGGTGAGGGCTTACTTTCACCCGCACAAACAATACTACTTACTGACTTAGTACAACAGCTGTAGGGTGGGATAAACGAAGTGTTCCCTCCATTTGTGCTATCCTCAAACCTACAATCCGGTGCTTTCGGCCTTAATAATTTTCGCCAGAACCCTTGTGGAGAAGCTAATAGCGCCCCCCCCCCGACGACTTAATTCTTGTTTGTAATT
>CALURE010000034.1 GCA_944323095.1 Candidatus Gastranaerophilales bacterium | reverse complement strand
GCGATATAAGTCCCTTAAATCAGATGTACAGAACTTTTTCAAGCCCTTTTGAGTTCATACACTCTGAATTCACTCGGTTCAAGTTTGTCAAAATGCAGGGTTGATGTTTCTTCGTCAAATGGAGATGCAACAAATTCATCTCCGTCAATATACAATTCTTTTTGTATTGTATAATCGGAAGGAAGATTAATTGTTTTATCAAATACAGGTTTGTTATGCATTATTTCCGAATAGCTTTTGTTATTTTCATCAAACATTGTGACACGTTCTGTTGTATATTTATAGTTTGATACAACAAGATAGGCTGTTTTTTCGGGAACTTTTGAAATTATCCATGCCGCAAAACCGTCATCATCCTGCAAGATAATCTGAGCTTCGCCACCTGTGATTATAGGATTATTTTTTACAAATATATCAATTGCGTTAAATTTTTTATAGAAATCGTAATGTTTTTCTCTCGGCATTGAAATTTCTTCTCCAATAACGCTTTCAATTCCGCGTTTTGTAAAACTTTCATCTCCGTCAACGTAAAGCATGGGACGTCCTGCAAATTTTCCTCCCGGTAAAAATTTGTATTTAAACCATTTATATAAAGCGCCGTTTTCACCTAATTGTCCGGGGTACTGGTCAATACATCTGAATTCGCCGTCCTGATTATTATATGTTTTCAGAATAGAAAGTTTTTCGCCTTTCTTAAAGTTTACATTATAATTTGCAAGGTGCTGGTTGTCTTCAGTAATTTTTTCAGGAGTTTTTTCTGATTGTGATACAATGTCATTTCCCCATAAAAGATCAAAATTCATCCCTTTATGATATTCTTTTAAAAAGTCATCCCACAACATATATTCAGCAAGAGTTCCGAAATACGGGATTTTACTTTTCATTGTTTTATTTAGCTTATTTAAAACAACTCTTGGCGCCCTGTAACTTATAGGACGTCCATTATCTTCCGAAACTTTGTCTACTATATGATCAATATGATCGACTCTGAAGCCGTCAAAATTGTAGTCTTTTTGCAGATTAACCATGTAATTAATGAAATAATCAATAACAGGAGTGTTAAAAGTTCCGTTTTCAAGGTAACAAAAGTAGTATGGAGTCTGACAGTCAAGATTTGCGAAATTTGTGACATCTTCCCCTTTGTAATCGTAGTGTTTGAATGTTGGATAACCGCCGCATTCGCTCATTTTGTCATAAATAGGTACTCCTGCTGAACACCAGGCCCCTCCGGGAGCCGGCCAGAGACCTTCTTTTATCAGCTCCTGAATTGTTTCAATTTGTTTTGTAATATCATCTTCTGTCAATTTTTGATTGGGTTTAAATTCATGTATTCCGGCGACAATTTCTCTTACACGTTTGTGGATTTTTTCCTGATTTGCCTTTTTCAACATTGCATTTGAAAGATTTTTTTTCGCTTCATTCATTAAACTGTCAAATGTGTCATATATATTTTTGTAATGAGAGCTTAAATCTCCGATGCTTCCGTTTTGTGAATCTTTATAAATATTTTTAACGAGTTCAACATCTTCATCGTCAAAAAGTTCAGGCATATTTTGTGCAATTCTGTCAATATTTGTATTTAATTCTTTGTTTAAAATATTTATGTCAAACCATCTTGCAATTTCTGGATTTGCAAGAACTGCTTTTGAAAATCTTCCGGTTTGCGGAAGAATATCATAAATAACAGGATGCCCTGCAAGCTGTGCAAGCATTATAAATGTCTGAACCTGTTCTTTTGCATTAAGTCCCGTAATTTTTTCTATATTTTCGTCAAAAAGTTTTTCACTTATTTCCGAACTTTTAGGCAGATAAGCACAACCGAATTCTCTCGGGTGGAAAGGTATAAGATAAATTGTCGTACTGAATATATTATTGTCTAAATTCCCGCTCGGCAGAATAAGAAGCTGTCTGAGCCAGTCCATAAATTTTCCGGTTTCTTTTGTTTTATTACCGTCTCCAAGGCCTGCAAGGTTTATAAGTTTAATGTCGTGTCCTTCTTTTTGGATCCAAGACGAATTTTTTATATTATTTCGTGCTAAAGGACTTATTTCTGAATTTTTAAAGGTAAATTTTTTATCTTTAAAAATTCCATTGTTTTGCCATTTTATTTCCAAACCGAAAATAATTTCTGCTGGAGAAAGTTCTTCCAGAGCTTTTATATAAGGGTACGGCAGATATCCGTATTTTTTTATTAATTTGCTCAATTCTGCTTTGCGTTTTTCGTCAATGTTGTCAAAAGAATATTCTTTTAACAAATTAGTATAGACCTTATTTAATTTTTCGGATTTTAAATCTTTTTCATCATCTTTTTTCCTGAACAGAAATTCCAACATGTTATTTTCTACTCCCATAAATCTGTATCGTATAAACATTATACCATGTAAAAATGAAAATAAAATTTTAAAAATAATTGTATTTTTTACAATAAATTAGACTCATGGGTAATGGATTAATACTTATAGATATAATTTAATAATTCTGGTGAAAATAAATAACTAGTATAGTTAGGAAAGCGGGGTTATCATGACTCAAAAAACAGTAGAAAATGTTGCAAAAACGATTAGTGTAATTATTGTAGAAGATTTTAAGCTTACCCGTGTAGGATTAAGGTGTGCTTTGAATGCAAATGAAGATATAAATGTCGTTGCAGAAGCTGAAGATGCTGTTGAGGGATTAAAACTTATAGAAAGGCATAAGCCTGATGTAATTCTTATGGATTTAGGTCTGCCAGGCATGAATGGCATTGAAGCTATGGTTAAATGTAAAGAAATTCTTCCTGATTCAAAAATTATTGCATTAACCTCTCATGACAGAAGTGAGGAGGTAATAGCGGCTTTAACTTCCGGAGCGAGTGCATATTGTTTGAAAGACATTGACCCGTCAAAACTTGCTGATGTTGTAAGAGATGTTTCTACCGGTGTTTGCTGGATAGATCCTGTTGTTGCTCAAATGACTCTTAATGCATTACCGAAAATTGATAATATAGGATTTTTACCTGATAAATCAAATTCAGAAGGACGTGTTCCTTTAACAGAAAGAGAATATGAAGTATTAAAGCATCTTGTTTCGGGCAAAAGTAATACGGAAATTGCTAAAGAATTAATCGTCAGTGTTCACACTGCAAAAGCCCATGTTTGTTCAATACTGCAAAAAATGTGCGTTAATGACAGAGTTCAGGCGGCTGTAAAAGCTGTAAAAGAAGGTATGGTTTAATAAATTCTAAGACCGGCCGGATTTAAAAGCCGGTCTTTTATTTTCATTTTAAATTAAAAACATCCATAGCATTTTCGGTTGTAATTTTATCAATTTCTTCAAGAGTTGTATTTCTAAGAGCCGCAATTTCCTCTGCAATATATTTTACATATGCAGGCTGGTTTTCTTTCCCTCTAAAAGGTACAGGGGTAAGATATGGCGCATCTGTTTCCAGCAAAAGCCGTTCTATAGGTATATGTTTTGCTACTTCTTTAATTTTTTGAGCATTTTTAAATGTTACAACTCCGCCGATTGCAATGTACCAGCCTTCTTTTATGCATTCCCGCGCAAACTCTAAACTTCCGGAAAAACAGTGCATTACAATTTTCGAGCCGTTGTTATATTTTTTTAAAATATCAAATGTATCTTTGTGTGCCTCCCTGTCATGAATTGATATTGGAAAATTAAGTTCATTTGCAAGTTTTATTTGTTTTATAAATACTTCTTTTTGCAAATCAACAATACTTTTATCCCAGTAGTAATCAAGACCGATTTCCCCGATACCGCAGATTTTTTTACTTTTTGCAAATTCTTTGATTTTATCAGTTAAATCATCTTTCCAGTCTTTAACTTCTGACGGATGTATTCCCAGAAGTCCGTAAACATTATCATATTTTTGCACCAGCTCATGGACATCCTCTAAATCCGAAACGCTTGCAGCCGGCACAATAATTTTTTCAATACCGTTATTTACGGCATTGTTGATTATGTCTTGCAAAGAAAGCTCCTGAATCATGTTTATATGTGAATGAGTGTCTATCATATTGAAATTATATCAAAAATAAAAAGTTTATTTCAGGCAATAAATCTCATGTTGAGCTCCCTCTCCTATGTATTTGTTTAACTTTTCATTGCTAACCCCTCCTCAAAATCGCTGCGCCCGCCTTAAACAGGTACGGCTTTAGCCTGTAGGGTGGGTAAACGAAGCTTTTCCACCTGAATGTAGTGTAAACTGTGATATAAGTCTCAATTAAATACTGTGTTTAGATGAATTAAACCGCTTGTTATAAAAATTTTGAGGTGGTATAATTATCTTATGGAATGTCCAAAATGCGGTTTGGAAATAGATGATAAAGCAATGGTTTGCCCTAATTGTAAAAAGGTGCTTAAACTGGCATGCCCTGTTTGTAAAACCATTAATGTTTCAAATACCTGTAAAAAATGCGGTTATGTAATTATTTCAAAATGTCATAACTGCGGAAAAATTAACCAAACTTTTACTAAAAAGTGTAAAAAATGCGGATTTGACACTGAAAAAAGTGTGGTCATGAATGAAGCTAACAGTGATGATTTTGTTATGCTGACAATTGATTTCCCCAATATGAGTGAAATGAAAACACTTCTTGGCAGTGCAAAATTGTATAACAAATTTAAAGTTAACCTTGATAAAATAATTGCGGATTATGCTAAATCAATAGGTGTAAGAAGGCAGCTTATCGGGCAGACATGTGTTATAAGATTTTATAAGGATTATACATTTAACAGCTCTGCTTCTTCTGCAGTAAAAGCTTGTATTGAACTTTTAAACAGAATTACTGCGATGAACTGTAAGCTTACCAAAAAGAAAAATGCAACTGTCCGCTGTAATATGTTTCTTTTAAAACGAAATATTGAATCTGATCCGTATGATATTGATTCAGGTTACAACATAAGTCTTTTAAACCAGAATGCAAAAAATAAAGAAGATAAAATTTTGAATACATTTCAGGTTTTGACAGACGATAAAGTTAGTGATGCAATTGATGCGGAATATAAGCTTTCTCCTTTAAATTCAGTCATGATAAATGACGAAATGGTTATGTTTTATGAGGTTGATTTAAGAGAATTTGTTAAAATTGAGTACCCCGAAGATGAAGAAGATGATGAAGAAATTAAAATCCCAAATTTTGTTCAGAATATGCTTATTGAACAGGATAAACTGGACGGCGAGGCTCTCAATAATTTAGATTCAGGAGTTAATCCTGATGCTATTTATGATATTGAAACGATTAATTTTGAAGAAATAAGATGCGAATTTATCAGAACTGAAAATATTAATGTTTTATCTTATATTTTAAACAAATTTCAGGAAATTCCAAAAGGTATTGTTGCGCTAAAAACAGTTGAATTGTATAAGCCCTATTCTTTGAAAGTTTTAAATGCGGCTGCAGAAACCGGAAAGTTTGATAATATTATAACAGTTACCTGTTATGATGAAATGAAGTATTCTCCTTATTCTTTTTTCAGAGATCTTGTTTCTGCAATTTTTGAATACACTGTTTCTCAAAAACTCTTTTTTCAAAATGATTTTACAATGTTTAATTCTGTGGATCCTGATGGTTTGATTAAAGATTTAATTACTTTAAAAGAACGCGAGACCGAAGATACTATTGATACGCGAAATATTTATTTTGATATATTTCTTACACTGCTGCAGATTATTCCGAAAACTCTCATTTTTATTGAAGATTTTGATAAAATAGATTCAAGTTCTTATGATGTGTTAAAATATTTGTTTGAATCTTTTGAACAGCTTGATATAAGTTTTTTGATTTCATATGATAAGAGTTTTTCATTACACAAAGATTGTTATTTCCTTTTGAGCAAGCCTTATTACACGGAAATTTTTCTTAAACCTACATCTTTTGAAAAAATGATTGAGGAAAATAAAATTTATTACAGAAATATCTTAAATAATTTTTATTTTCAGCGTGTTGCAAAATATGCTTGCGGCAGCAGTCTGTTTATTGATATTGCTATTCAGTACCTTATTGAATCAGGGGTTTATTCTGCAGATGATGACAGTATTGAGATGATTGATGCTAAGACAATTATTATTCCTTCTAATCTTGACAGACTTGTGGCGCGGAGACTAAATCTGCTTCAGGATGATGAAATGGCTATGAAATTTTTAACTTCAATTGTCCTTCTCGGCACGAGAATAGATATGGAAACAATTAAAACTCTCGGATATCAAAATCTCGATGAAATTATGGAAAAGTTGTCCAATATGGGCTATATTTATCAGTATAACAACTGCGTTTATTTCCCTAATTATAACCTTTTGAGGCGAAATCTTCTTACAACTATCAGTAAAATTTATTTGAAAGAAGTTGCAGAAGAATTATTTGAAAAAGTATTTAATGATGATATGCCGAGTCCTGTAAAAGCATATTTGTACGGACTGCTTGAAGATACTGAAAATGAACGTAAAGAGTGGGAAATGCTCGCAAAAATTAATTTATCTCTGGGTGATTTCAGTTCTTATCTAAACTGTACAGATAAAATTTTAGAACTTCTGGATAAAATAACTGAGCCTGAAGATGCTGATTCTATAGAGGAATATAGAATGCAGCTTTATGAAGATATTTCAAATAATTTGTATGAATATGTTCCTGATAAAACTTCAGGTATAGCAGAAGTTACATTGAGCAGACTGGAAAAAACAGGTGAAGTTGACAGAATTATTATGCTTTGTAACAAAATGATAAACGGTTCTCTTGCCGCCGGTAATTATATGCATGCGCTTGAGCTTACGCATAAAGTTTTGTCTCTCCTTCCTGTTTCTTCATTAAATCCTGCAGATCAAAATTTTAATAATTATTTCTTTTTAATGTCAGTTATACATATACAAATTCTCTTTAATATTGGTGCGCTTGGTGACTGCCTTGATATCGGATATAAGGTTTTAAACGTTATAAATAAAGACACTTTGAAGCTTTTGAAACCCGAATATTTTACTGACGAAGATTTCCAATTGCTGTTAATTGATTCTGTCGGTTATGTGGCTCTTGCAAATGTCCTTCTTTTAACGGGTAATGTTCAAGAATTTTTGAAAATAGTGCGTTCGGATCTTCCTTTTATTCCAAAATCTTATGATTTATTTATAACTCTGCAGGATTTAATTCACGGAAAAAAGGTGGCAGCGGTTGCTCTTGAAGTACCGGATAATGACCGTTTTGGAAACATTATTTTAAATATAATAAATGCATTTGCAATGTTTACAGGGGATTATAACGAGTTTGCCGAAAATATTCACAAAGCAAAAGTTTTTGCTAAATACTGTAATATTCATCAATTGGAATTATTTTCAGATTTACTTATAGGGTATGCGTATATGCAGCTTGAGTCTTATAAAAAAGCTGATGCTATAATATATAAAATAATTAAAGCAACAAATCAAAACGGTATGACAACGCTTTTATATATCGCCTGGTATATTATGAGTGAACTTCATCTTAAACAGCATAAATATGAAGTTGCATACGGTATAATTAATAATTCTCTTATTCAACTGGAAAGAAATAACACTACATCTGAATATTTATTAATGCTGTTTAAATACAATATGTATAAAGTTATGATGTTCAAAGGTCAGACAGACAAGGCTGAAATTTGTATTAATCAGGCAAAATATGTTGCAGAAAAATATGGTGTAAATTTTGAATTTGATACAGATGAGAGCCATTATATTCCTGTTATTGATGGGGAGGAAGCATCTCCGGAGAATGCAGGTATTACGGCAGATGGTTTAAATAATATGCAGGGAGGCGAATGAGGAGTATGAAGATTTTATTTGCGGCTGCAGAAGTGGCACCTTTTTCTAAAGCCGGCGGACTCGCTGATGTCGTAGGCAGTTTACCTAAATATATTGAAAAGGATGCTCAAATTGCAATTTTTACCCCTTTACATGGATGTATAGATGTTAATAAATGGGGAATTAAAGAGCTTGAAAATTCTTCTTTATGGCTGACATTTAATGGTATGGGGCATAGATTCAGGCTGTTTATGTGTAAATTACCGGGTACGGATATTAATGTATTTTTTGTTCATAATGACTGGTATTTTACTTGTTTCAAAGAAGTTTATCCGAAGTGGCTTGATCCGAAATATGAACATGAAAGATATATTGCCTTTTCTCTTGCCACTTTAGAATATGCAAAACTTTTGAATTTTAAAGCAGATATAATTCATGCAAATGACTGGCATACTGCTATGATACCTGTCTATTTGCACAGTAATTACAGATTTGACGATTACTGGAAAAATACTAAATGTGTGTTTGAAATTCACAATTTAGCCTATCAGGGTGTCTGGTTTGAAGATGTTCTTGATTTTGCAAATATGCGCAAGGATATTGTATATAATGAATGGGGGGTAGAGCATTATGGAAAAGTAAACTGGATGAAAGGCGCAATAAATTATTCAGATAAAATTATTGCAGTATCTCCGACTTATGCTAAAGAAATTTTAACAGGTGAATACGGCGAAGGAATGGATTATACGTTACGTATGAACCAGAATAAAATTACCGGTATTTTAAACGGTATTGACTATGATGTATTTAATCCCAAAACTGATAAAAATATAGTTAAGCATTATGATGTAAAATCTCTTAAATACAAAGAGGAAAACAAAAGGAAAATTTGTGAAGAATTCGGATTAGAATATAATTCTGAAAGGCCTTTGTATGCTATGGTATCACGCCTTGTGGGGCAAAAAGGTATTGATTTAATAAGGCAGTGTGAAAATGAGTTAAAAGGTTTAAATGCAGATTTTATATTCTTAGGCAGCGGAGAAAAAGATTATGAAAATCTTTTAATCTGGCTTTCTAATAATTCTTCTAATATCAGGGCATACATAGGCTACCGCGGAGATCTTGCAAATCAAATTTATGCAGGAAGTGATTTTTATTTAATGCCTTCAAAATTTGAACCCTGCGGATTAAGCCAGTTAATTGCAATGCGTTACGGTTCACTCCCTGTTGTAAGAGCTACCGGAGGTTTGGAAGATACCGTAACCGGATATCCTTTGAATGATTCTACCGGTTTTAAATTCTGGGGATATTCAGGATGGGACATGATGCAGGCAATATACTGTTCATTAGGTGTTTATCAGGATAAATATACCTTTAATGCAATGCGTAAAACCGCAATGGAAGCTGATTTTTCATGGAGAAGAAGTTCTGCAGTTTACTTAAAAATGTATAATGAATTATTACAAAAATAATTTAATTTATGCATAATGTAAATATGGATAATAAATTGAGCAGGGAATACGTAAAATTGCATGTTTCGGTTTTGCTTGCAGGACTGACAGGTATTTTAGGCAAGCTTATAACTTTGAATGCTCTATTTCTTGTGTGGTACAGATTATTTTTCTCTTTTATAATATTTTATGGTATATTATTTTTTCTAAAAAAGCTTCCGCGTGAAAATATCAGTGATATTTTAAAAATAAGCGGACTTGGTATGCTTTTAGGATTGCATTTTTTATTTTTTTTCGCGAGTATCAAATTTGCAAATGTTGCGGTTGGTGTTGTGTGTTATTCTCTTGAAGGCTTTTTTACTGCAATTTTAGAACCGCTTATTTTAAAAAAGTCTGTTTCTAAAAGCAATATTTTATGCAGTCTTATTGCTGTTGCGGGGATAAGTTTAATATTTCACATAGACACACATTTTCGGTTCGGGATAATTCTCGGAGTTATTTCTGCTGTACTGATTGCACTTTATACATTGTTAAATAAAGCATTTGTTGACAATAAAAGTGTCAGGGTTATGCTTTATTATGAACTTTTCGGCGCTGTAGTTCTAGTTTCGTTGATTATGTGCGGACGGGGTTTGTTAAACGGTGTAAATTTTGTTATTCCGTCTTGTCCGGATTTCTGTTATCTTTTTGTTCTTGCGTTTTTTTGTACATTAGGGCTTTATATCCTTCAGATACAGGTTTTGAGGACTCTTTCCGCCTTTACTGTAAGTTTATACGGAAATTTTGAACCTGTATATGGTATTTTGCTTGCCGTAATTTTTCTCGGTGAGGGAAGCCAGTTGACAATTTCTTTTTATATCGGTATGAGTTTAATTTTATTTTCGGTATTTTTACAGTCATTTGTTCAGTCAAGAAAGTGTGATACAAAGAATTTTCCCGATGAACAATTAAATATTATTTCGATGAAAGAGAAATATTTTTGATAAACATTTTTGTAAACGGCTTGTTAAAAAATCCGTACAGGTAAACACCTGTCATTTTTATTGATTTCCAATCACCGCACATAACGGTTATTGTGCGTGATTTATAATTAGTATTTATAATATCTCCCACCTTTGGATTTGTAATTTTGTTTTTCTTTAGAATTGTTTCTGTGTGTTCTTCATCCAAAATTCGAAGTTTATAAGGATTTGGAATAAAATATCTGTTTTTATACGTAACATAGCAAGGAAGCCAGGGGTGAAATGCCCTAATTCTTGCATGAATTTGTTCTGCAGATTCTTTTGAAAAATCAAGCATCATATCTTCTGCTTTAATATTCGGATAATAGACTGCCTCCTTTTCATTTTGATTAACAGGTATAATCAAGCCTTCGTTGAGTTTGTTGAGGATATCCGTACACATTATTCGTGCGCGGTAAACTGTTCTTTCTTTTAATTCTTTGCCGGTGTCACATGGAAGAATTTCAATTTCTTCCTGTGCTAATATTGGTCCTCTGTCGAATTGTTCATCAATAAGATGAAAAGTTATGCCCGATTTTTTTTCTTGATGTAAAATAGTTTGAAGATATGGGTTTGGTCCTCTGTATTTTGGAAGGAATGACGGGTGAACGTTAACAGAGGCAATTACAGGCAGATCAATAATTTCTTTTTTCAATTTTTCATGCCATGTTCCGACAAGTATAATATCGGCATTAAGTTTTAAAATCTCTTTTTTAAATTCATCTGAATTTGCAGAATTACATTTTATTTCATTGATTTTCACTTGTTTAATCAAAGTAACATCAGGAGAACTTTTGAAAAAATCCCTTAGAGCGAGAAGTATAGGAGGCATAACGGTTCTTTCATATCTTAAAACCCCTGCAATTTGACAGTTTGCATTAAGTGTGCCTTCTATTAAGTTTGAAAGCATTTCGCCTTTGCCTAAAATTACGACCTTCATATTATAATCTCCAACTTAGTATTTTAGTTTGGATGCTCTGTCCATTTCACGTTTTTGATCTTTACGCGCAATATCTTCACGCTTGTCATGCATTTTTTTACCTTTTGCAAGTCCTATTTCAACTTTTGCAAAGCCGTGTGACAAAAAAACTTCCAGAGGAACAATTGTGTAATTGTCCTGTTTTACTTTTGTCTGCATTTTCAAAATTTCTTTTTTATTAAGCAAAAGTTTTCTGACACGTTCTGCGTCATGGTTAAACCTGTTTCCCTGTTCGTACGGTGAAATATGGCATTTGTACAGAAAAATTTCATTGTCTTCAATTTTACAGAAACTGTCTTTTAAGTTTATGGCATTTTTTCTGATTGATTTAATCTCGGTTCCGGTCAGCACAATTCCGGCTACATATTTTTCTATAATTGTGTAGTCGTGGAATGCTTTTCTGTTTGTTGTAATGATTTTTCTGTCCATAAACAGATTATATCACAGATTATTCATACAGGAAACATTTTACTTTATGTGAAATACCTTTTTCCGACGGTTTGCAGTTTTTGCATTTTTCCATAACATAGGGGCATCTTGTGTGAAATTTACATCCTTTCGGTAAATCTGCCGGTGAAGGCAGGTCACCTTTCAGAAGAATTTTTTTATTTTTGCTATTAATTTGCGGTACGGAACTCAAAAGGGCTTTAGTGTACGGGTGTAACGGTGTGTTGAATATTTCTGATGTTTTGGCGGATTCAACGATTTCTCCGAGATACATAACCGCAACTCTGTCAGCTAAATATTCAATTACACTCATATCATGAGTAATGAGCACTATTGTAAGGTTGTATTTTGTTTTTAGTTCCTTTAAAAGATTAATTATCTGGGCTTGAATGCTGACATCAAGTGCACTTACAGGTTCATCGGCAAGGATGAATTCGGGATTCAGCATTAAGGCTCTCGCAATTGCGATGCGCTGTCTCTGTCCGCCCGAGAATTCATGGGGATATAATTCCAGACAGCTTTCATCAAGTCCGACAAGTTGAATTTTTTCTTTTACAATATCAGTAATTTCTTTTTTAGAAAAGTCGGTATTTATCTCAAGCGGTTCTGTTAAAATATCAATAATTTTCATTTTGGGGTTAAGGCTTGCATACGGATTTTGAAAAACCATCTGCGCCTGTTTCCTGAAATTCTTTAATTCATTTTTCTCCAGAGAAAGTATGCTTTTATTATTAATCAATATTTCACCTGATTTAACCGGTTCAAGTCTGATTAAGGCTTTAGCAAGTGTAGATTTGCCGCATCCTGATTCTCCTGCAATTGCAAGAATTTCTCCTTTATTAATGTCTAAAGAAACCCCGTTAACAGCGTGGATAATTTTTTTACCGCCCAGAATTCCCTTGTTGGATTCATATTCTACAAACAGATCTTTAATCTGTATTAAAGTATTTTGTTGCATAAAATAAGTTTAACTTATTTTTTTTTAGATTGCAATTGTCTTAGGGTTGAATTTACTCTTATTTTAAATTTCACGTCGGCCTTCAATGGCTTTTGCAATCGTAATTTCATCCGCATATTCAAGGTCTGCCCCGACA
>CALURE010000033.1 GCA_944323095.1 Candidatus Gastranaerophilales bacterium | reverse complement strand
TGTTTGAAAGTGCCAGCTGGTAATACCCGTGCATTCCTTCATTCCAGCAGAAATTAATAGAATCATGTAAAATAAGCAAAAGCTCAAAAATATTTTTGAGCTTTTTCATTGTTTCATCATCAAAATCACATATTTTGTAACCTTTCTTTATATATGCTATTCACTATATTCAATTTATTGATTATAATGAATAATAATTTATCATAATATACAATATTTGTCAAATATTATAAAATGTCTATATGGGTATATATGAAGAGATAAAATATTTATCAGCCAAAGAACACGTAACATTAACAAAAATTTCTGAAATATTGCGTCAAAGAAAATATGACAAATTAACTCTCAGCAATTTATCACGTAAAATAAAAAATCAGACCATTAAATTTGAAGAAGTCCGTGAGATTGCTGATATTCTCGGTTATGATATAAAGTTTGAAAAAAGAAAATAAAGCAGTATAAAAGTTGTTTAAATTAAAAACATTTATAAATAAGATTTTGATCTTTAAGCTCAACAAATTTTTTATATACATAGGGAATATTAATTGCAATTTCTCCAAATTGTTCATCGGGAATAAGACTGTAGTCATCTATGAAACTTTTGTCCAGCATAATTTTATACTGCCCGGGAGAAATTCCGGAAAAATAATAATTTCCGGAATCATCAACTGTTGAATAAGCAACTTCATCTCCGTTTGCATCAAACAACGAAACTATAAAATCCGTAATATTCATTTTTCTGTTAAAGTCATCTGAAATTTGCAGTTTTCCCGTAATATTCCCAACGGAACTTTTCAGAGGAAATTCTACGCGTGTTGTTTTTTGCGGTTCAACATATATATATTCATCGGAATTTTTGAGAGCGGAAAGGTTTGTGTGCATGTTGTCCGAATCAAGACTTACGTTGTAAAAACCTTTTTCTACGCTTTGCAAATCGCAGAAACCGTTCCGTTTTGTTCTTATCGGACTGCTTTTCCAGCTTACCTTAACTGGGACATTCGAAACTTTTATGTCTTTTCTGTCAAACACTCCGTTGTTATTTTTATCAATATATGCAACGACTTCTACAAAGCCGTAATTAGGTGAATTGGTTCCAATTGACTGCAGTCCGTTATCTGTGAATGCAAAAGTGTCGTTAACCGTAAAATTTATTGAGTGGCGTGCATTTGAAGGGATATACATATTATTAAAAATATAGCCCATTGCAGTGTTATACTGATAATTTACGCTCACAATCATACCTGTTCTTGTTCTGTAACCGACAGCTGCGCTGTAGGTGTACCCGTTATCAAGCCCATGATATTTGTAACCTATACCTAAACCTAGCAGTATTCTTTTTATTTCAGGAAACTGATAATTTATTCTTATCATATTATAATCGTTTTTTGCACCGCTTGATTCATAAGAAACAGTATCGTGCCCGAGTTTTATTGAGCCTTTGTTTTTCGGAAGTCTGTAATTGAGATTTGTATAGAGTGAATTGTAAGAGCTTTTAAAACCGTTTGCCATACTCAAATTTGAATCATACTGTGTGTCATAAGCATTTCCTGTATAACCTGCATCAAAAGAGAGATTTTGTTTTATGTTTTTAGAGAGGTTTAAATTGTAGTAGTAGTTCAAATTATGCCCTATGCTATTTTTGCCCCTGCGTAAATTTCCGTTAAGCCTGACACGCGCATCCCCGAATATTTTTGCGCCTGCATTTGCATGAACTTCATCAAAGGAGGTCAAGCCTCCCGAATATTTGTTGTCGAGATTTGAATAATATCTTGTATAACGCACATTTGCATTGAGGCTGTCTTTTGTATATGCGGCAGAAACTTCCGCACCGAGTCTGTCGCAGATAAATCCCGAGTCCGAGCCTGCAACGTAATAATCAGGCGACTGCTGATAAAGACGTAGTTTTAATATTGAATTTTTATAGTCAAAAACATTTTCCAGAGAAAGAGAGTATCCGGGGTTATAACGATTTTCATTGTAATTGAAATCTTTCATAACGGAAACTCCTGCAAGGGCATTCAGACTGTAAAATTCATTTTTATAAATGTTTAATGTATTAATTACGCTTGCGCCTTCCATTGTGTTAGGATTTCTGTAAATACCCGAGGAGAGAATTGAATAATCGTTATACAGACCTGATATAAAAAGAGCATTATCGTTTCGTTGAATAATTTTGTCGTAAAGGATTTTTGTATCGAGTTTCATTTTGTCGGAAAGCCCGTACTGACGATTTACGCCTGCAACAAGTTTTTTTGACGTCATCTGGTATATGTAGCCGTTTGAGCTGAACAATCTGTTATTGTACCCTGAAATCCCTGCAAAAAGTCTGTTTTTTGATTCTCCTTTTTTTAAAAATTCTGTTTCTTCTTGATTTGGTAGTTTTTTTGCATACCCGTCATAGTCAGAAATTTGCGCACCTATTAGCATTGTGCCTATAGAATTGTATTTGTCTCTTAATCCTGATACCTGTCCGAGTTCGTAGTAATAATCTTTGTATTTGTTTCTGTAAGTAAAACTTAAGCCCCCGAATGAAAAAAATCTTTCTGCATAGTTGTTTGTATTGAAATTAAGTGCATAATCGCCGTCATAAAGTTTACCTTTCAAACTCATCCGCGTATTGTTGTTAAACATAACATTATTCTGACTCGCATTTAAATAAACTTGTTTTGTGGAGTCAGACATCATGGAATTATTAACTTCAAAAGTATCAAATGAAAGTTTTCCTTTTTCTTTTGGATTTATCGGGACTTTTTCGTGCAGGCTTTCAGCAATTTCATTGTTTTTATCAGGGGCTTTCAGGTATTTATTTTTGACGCTTATTATCAGAGATACTTTATCAATGAAAAATTCCGATTCAAAAATTTTTGATGCGGTTGATGCATCAATAAAAAATTCATCGGTTTCGATAATTCCGTCCTTTTTAAATTTCAAAGATGAATTCAGTAAAATACCGTTTAAAAAAATTCCCTTTTTATTAACGATTACTTCTTGGCTTTCTTGTGTTTTAAATGTTATTTCTTTTGCGGAGTGATTCTCTTTGTAAGGTATTTGTAAAATTTTTGCGGTTTGTTTTACGGGAATATAAATTTTGTTTGATGAATCCATATAAAGCTCAATGTCGTTGTATTCGTAATCATTGAGCTCCATGCCGCTTACCGTTGTTTCATCGGCATAAACGCATCCGCAAAAGAAAAACAGCAGTGATAAAATGATTATAAAATATTTCATCAGGGTTTCCTGTAAATATTCAGGGTAATAACGGCCTCATAAACTCCTGCTCCGTCATCTTCCAGAGAATATGTGCCTGAAAGCGGGGTAATGCCTATGTGTTGTGAAAAATTAAAATCCTGTCTGCCTTCACTTAAAAATTTACAGCATAAAATTCCGTTATACGGTTTGTATTCTGTTTGAAATTCGGCATTTTTTAAAACAGGATAAGCAATCATATTTTTATTGTTTTGTGCCTGTCCCGAGGAAATATCGGCAAATGAGGATAAATCGGGCAGATGTTCTTTATTTGCAAGTATAAGATACAAATCTCCGTCTTTTAAGAAATATCCGTTTTTTTCTCCCGCATCTGTCAGAATTGAACTGGACAGTACAAAGTCGTAAGTGTTATCATCACCGTTTGTTTTTACGTTAAATACGGCCTGCAAACCTGTATGAACGCCAGATTGCGGGTTTATTGAGCTGTTGTTTAAAGATGAAGGCACCGTATTTACAATCGCAGCTGACGGAACGATTACAGTCAGAGCGCTGTCCATTACCGCCGCGCCGGAACAGGCCGGCGCGGTTGTCAGTAACAGAAATAAAAATGTAATGAAATTATTTTTCATTCTAAAATTGCCTTATGTTGTAGTATCTGTGAGGATTATGTAAGCTTCATAATTACCTGCCGTATCGTCAAAAGAGTAGGTTGTTGCATCTACAGCTGTTGAAATTGTTGTTAAAGCGGTTGTTACACCCTGATCGACCGTAAATTCATACTGTTTTTTAGAATCATTGAATACAGGATCGGAATAATATTTCCCTTGAAGATCTATATTTGCAACAGGGTATGCTATTGCGTTAGGGTTATTTTCTGCTGTTGCATTTCCGCTTGCAATATCGGTAACGGCTACGGATGAAGGTTTTCTTGTTGTATGTCCGAGAATCAGATATACTGAGTCGCCTTTTTTGAAAAATCCGGGCATTGCTGTGCCGCCGTCAGCAATAGTTTCAGCTTTGAGATACAAATTTAATCTGTCATTTGAGCTGATTGTGAATTTTGAAGTAATTGTATTTTCAAGTTCGCCTGTTTCAGGTTTGATATTGCTGTGTAATCCGCCGTCTTCCGCTTTGATATCTACATAAGCAGGCAGGGTAGCCTGAACGGTTTGCCTTGCAAAATTTTCTGCATGTGCGCATCCGCCTGTTGCAGCGAGTAATAACATTGCTGCTAAAATTTGTTTTTTCATTTGTCCTCCTTTTTTAAATTGAATTGCTTACGTGAAATTGCGTTTCTTTTATTAGATTTTTGTTTTCGCCTTTTTCGTTTTTGTATGTCAGAATAACTTTAAAAATATAGTTTCCTTCATTAAGGTTGTCAGGCAGAGAGCCTGTTTCTTTAAAAATTCCGTTTGCTCTGATTGTGTTGCTGCTGACAGGAAATTCTTTAATTAACTGATTATCTTTTATAATCTGAGCCTTGCCGTGATATCTGACTTTGCTGTTGCCTGAAGCACTCAAATTCATTTTGTAAACAAGATTTTTATTATTTTTTTCAACTTTCAAATCATCAAAATTTCCGACTTTTACAAAACGGCCTTTATCAACATAGATTGGAATACCAAGTCTTGTTTTTACAATAAGTCTGGTGTTCAAATTTTTGCTTGCATTTGGCAGTAAAATTTCTTTTGCCGCTACATCTTCTATAAACATTACCATTCTGGATTCTCCCTCAGGAAGACTTTTTAAATCCGTAAAAGTTACCCTTACAATCTGCGGAACACCGTTTTTCAGAGTAAATTCGTTCGGTACGAAACGCGCATGAGAAATCAGATTATCGGAATTTGCAGAAGCAGGTTTTGCATCCATTTTCCCTTCATCGGTTATTGTGAAATATTCAGGATAAAGTTTAAATCTGACGGTTTCATTTTTGTCAGCCTGAACAGAGAATGATGTCGTCAGGTAATTCCCTCTGCTTTTGTTTGCATTCAGCTCTATTAACGTCGGCATTACCTTGACTGTCGCGAATGCAGGTGTAAATTGTGATAGAAAAATCAGCAGAATTACAAGTTTTTTTAATAAATTTTTCATTTTATTCTCTCTCCAATATGTAAGTAAACTGGTTTTGTCTTATGCCTTCTTTTATGAAATTATCGGAATCGGTATTTTTAAATGAATATTCTATTGTGATATTTGACGGAACCTTATTGCCTGTATCAATTCCATCAAGCGTTGGTTCTCCCGATGCAAGAAGATATCTGCGGTTTGCAAAAAGCTGTGTATTATTCTGCTCGTAATTAGAAACTTTGCCCGAGACATTTTTTATTTGAAAATAATATTCACAGTCTTTATTATCTAAATTCCCTGTAGCAAGCCACAGTTTCCATTTTGTATTGGAAGTTAAGTCGACTCTTATATCATTTTGATTTCTTATAAATGACTGTTTGTTAAAAATATTCTCTTCCGTCAAAACAATTGTCGGATCCCCGCTGAAAGATGTCAGAGAATGTTTTTCGTCTATGACAAATGTAAACAAAAAGTCGCATTCGTAATCCAGATTAATTGCCGTTCTGTTTAAAAATCTTAGAAGTATCGTATAAGTACCTGCGGGAAGTTCGCCTGTATTTTCAAGTCTTAAATTAACATTTTTCTGCGCAGAACCCGTTATATCGAGAGGATCAATATAAAATTTCTGCCAGCCGTTATTGCTTATCTGAAACTCCTGCCCGTCACAAAGAAGATATAAATTATTTACAGGAATTTTGATGTTTAAATCTTCATTATTAACAATAAAACTATCTGATGCTGTAACAAAAAGTCTTGAAATGCCTAACTGCATATAGATCAGGTTTATGTTTGCGGAAACACTGTTTTCATTAACTGTCGGAAAGCCTGTCATTTCCGCTTTTATATACTGATTGGCATAAGCTTTCGGACACATTATTACAAAAAGAAATATTATTGTGCTTATTATAATATTTTTCATTTCTTTGTAAATCCTCAAATTTTTTATAAGTTTTTATGATGAATAAAAAATCCGCTCTTTGAGGAAATAACAGGGACAATACATTTATAGCCTGCAGGGTAATTTATATCAGCCTTTTATACGTTTAAATTTTTGATTGATGAGAACTATGAAAAAATATTTGATTTTAATACTGGCAATATTTATAAATGCAGGAACGGCTTTTGCTGATAAAGAAGCCAGGCAGACAGTTCAGGCTCAACTCCCTGAAATTTTACATATTGAAAAGATAATTGTTGAAGGTACCGAATATGAAAAAGATGATGTTCTGGCCACAATGGAAATCAAAAGCGTTGAACCGTTAAGCGAAACATGTTACAGGTTAAATTTGAGTCCTTTTACTCTAAGAATACATACAAATCTTTCTGATCCTATACAGGTCAGTGCAAAATTTTCCGATTGCTGCAGTGCCTGCGGACGCTATCCTATGAAAAATGAAGATTTATCCGTAACACCTTCATCTTACACGATCCAAAATCCGCATGATAAAATAGAAACGGATTTTTTTACACCCCATGTTCTTGCACATGACGATACAGTCTGCACAACTTATAATGCAAAATTAATAATTACACTCGGACGGGTTTAAAAATGGTAAAAAATTTCTTAACGATATTTATTCTCATCACATTTATGACGCCTGCAACGTTTGCAAGAGTCGGAACTCCTGCATTTACTTTTGCAATTGATGATTATTTCAGCGATGCATCTGCTACGGAACACGTGAAACGTGATGACGGCGGACTGTCCGGCGGTGCGGTTACGGCAATTACTTTAGGCTCAATCGGGGGAGCAGCACTATTGGGTCTTGGCGGCTGGCTTTATAAAAGAAAAACAGAACAAAGCCTTACAGCAGGATGTATAAGAGGTTCAAAAAATCCGCTTATACCGTTTTGTATGGAAACAGACCCTGATGCGGAAATTTATGCACGTATAAATAATAATTATCCGTATTTGAAAAAAGCTTTAAGCCTGAACGAAATTCACTACTGCCCCGACTCAAAATACCTGCTTATTTATGACACATCAATAGAAAAAAGGAAATTTGATTCCGTGAAATTTGAAATTCCACAAGGAACAAAAGCATTAAAAATTACTCAGGTATCTGACCCTTTCGGCAAAAAAGATTTAACCGTTGAATTATATTTGTATAAAGATAATTCAAATACATCAGAGCCGGATATTGCAGAATTAAAAAATATAAATGAAAATTTTTCAAGCGGTATAATTATGAAATCTTTAAATGCTGATTTTAAAAATTATCCTTATGCAGCTTATGTTGTATCAAATTACTCAGACAAAAAAATTTATGCAGTTGTTATAGAGTTTATTATTCGTTAAAACCAATCTCTGCTTTCTGCACTAAATGGCGAAAACATAAGCCGGACATATAAAAAGTTCTTCTGCTACATAGCGGAAACGGGCGATTTTAAAAAAAATTTACCATAGAGTTTACGAGTTCAGAACCTGGCTGCTCGAGAGTGTGGCATAAAATTTGAATACTTTTGGGCTAAAATAAATTAGTAATTATGGAGTACCATTAATGAAAGCATATATTGTTTTGCCTATTTATAATGTTTCAGTTAATTCCTTTATTTCATGTTCTTCCATTTTTTACCTTGCTACCTGCTTTATTTATCGTGCAGGGTTTGCCCCTACACGATATCGAATTTCATGTAACTTGATACTTTTAACAACGCTTTGTAAAGTTCTGCATACTTAGTTTTTAAAGTCTTAGTGTCTACGTTGTTTCTTGTAATTTCAGTTAGCTTAAATGTGAATGCACCGGCTTGAAGCTCCATAACATTTGCCTTGTTCATAATCTCTTTAACTTCCACAACTTTTTCATCCCTTAGCTCTTTAAGTTCTGCAATTTTTGCTTCAATAGATTTGATAACTCTTGCGTTATCCTCTAAGTTAATGTTTGTCGTAATTACTTGTGCTGTCATCGTTTTCATCCTTTCCTTTGTTTTGTGTATCACTCTTTCATGATGTATCACTATTCAATGAAAGCCAATAGGTTAATTTCATTTGTGACACAAGTATTTACAAAAGAGTGATATATTTCAAAATAGTGCTGTAATAAATACAGAGGTAATAAAATGGCAGATATTTATAACGCTTCAGAGGAACAAAAAGAGCAGGTTAGGATGCTCATTAAGGACTTTTTAAAAGAGCATGATACTTCTATATACAAACTTGCAAAGATGTTAAATGAAAAATATGGACGACGCTCTGCATCGGTTTCAAATATCCTTAATAAATTAGCACGGTCGTCATTTAAAGTAACTGAATTGATGGATATTGTAGCACTGTTTGATTGTGAATTAAAAATTGTTCCTAAAAAACAATAGAGGGGCATGAGAATAACACCCCGAAAACTTAAATATTTAACATACAGAGGCCTAAAGCTATTTGATACTTTTTCACCATAATGAGTATGAAGTATCATTTCCTTAGAACTTGACATTCCGGCAAGAATACGGCAATTTGCCGGCAAGATAATTTATTCCCATAAGTTATTTACAGGTACTGTATACATACCGTTTTTCCACATCATAGTACGTTCACCTGTATATAAAATTATCCCGGTAAAAGGTTTATCTTTTGCCATGTTATCTCTAAACCATTCTAAATGTTTAAAGGAATCCAGCTTAATATCTGTGCCGGATTTAACTTCTATACCATATATGGTATCATCTGTTTCTATAATAAAGTCAATTTCACGTTTTCTGCTATCTCTATAATGAGATAAAACAACATTTCGCTCTAATTCAAGCTGCGGTATTAATTGGTTATATACAAAAGTTTCTGTAAGTTTACCGGATTTATCACTATCTTTATAAACCTCTTTTTCGTTCCAATTTAAAATCGAACACATAAGACCAGTATCACACATAAAATACTTATCTCTATCGTTAGCTGTTTCATAATCTCTACTAAACCAAGCCGGTACAGAGTCTATTAGATAAACTTTTTCTAGGAGGCATAAATATTCATCTAGTGTAGGTCTTGATATAGCAAGTTCCCTTGATAAATCAGACTTGGTTATAAATTTAGAAGAATATGCGTTAATAATATTAAACAGCATTCTTAACTTTGTTTGACGTTTTATGTTAGCAATGTATTTTAAGTCATGGTCAAGGATTAAGTCTGTATAGTCCTCATACCACTCTTTTACGTTTATTTCATCTTGATGTAATAAGGGTTCTGGAAATCCGCCTTTAAAGGCTATTTCAATAATTTTACGTTTATCATAACCGTTATTATTTATAAATTCCTTGTTGATTAAACGGTTAAAAAATTTAGGTTGTAAGTCTAAAAATTCACCATAAGTAAAGGGTCTTAAGCGAATTTTCTTTGCTCTGCCGGCTAAGGATTCTTTAACAGACGGCAGGCTTTGAATATCCGCAGAGCCGGTTATTATATACTGTCCGTACCTTGTATCTGTATCCACAGCCTTTTTAATTGCAGTAATGAGTTTAGGCACCCTCTGAATTTCATCAATAATCATAGTTTGCTTGTTATGCTTAATAAATCCATTAGGGTCAGAGTTTGCAACATCTTCTTCATCATCAAGAGTAACGTATTCAAAGTCATTAGGTTTTGCAAGTTCAAATGCAAGAGTTGTTTTACCACATTGTCTTGCACCAACAAGGACTGTAACCCGTCTGGTTGCAAGCGAAGTCTTAATTTTATCTTCAATCCATCTTTGCTTTACCATGATTGGATTATAGCATTCTTTTACCATTTTGTAAAGTAGAAGTGTGTTAAAATGTAAAATATATATTTGTCATTTTGTAAAATATATGGACGCAATTTTGTAAAATACATGGCTTAATTTATCCATTTAATAACCGTTTCGCCTTTAAGCCTTACAGCTTAGCAGGCTCAATATTCTCGCTATCCAGACTAACTCGTCTGCGCTCGTGTCGTCAGTCCGGAAATCCGCTCGAACGCAAAAGGCTTTTCTCATCGCTATCACCAGTAAATAAAAAAGACGGGATAAACCCGTCATTTTTATTTACCCGAGATGCGATTCGAACGCATGACCTACCGCTTAGAAGGCGGTTGCTCTATCCAGCTGAGCTACTCGGGCTTGGATCCAGAGGGCTTAGACAAGTGTTTGGTTTCGTGGGGTACCTGTATAATCCCTCATAAAATTTATACTAGCATAAAAATTTTTGATTGCAAGATGTTTTATTATTTTTGTTTAGGATATAATTTATATGCAGATATAGAAATAAAGGGATAAAGATTATGCTAACCGGAAATCAAATTAGAAAATTATATTTAGATTATTTTAAAGATAAACATCAGCACACGGTTGTTGAAAGTTCCAGCCTTGTGCCTGATAATCCGACTGTATTATTAACAACTGCCGGAATGCTGCAGTTTTTGCCGATATTTTTAGGTATTGTAAAATCGCCATACAATCCGCCAAGAGCCACATCATGTCAGAAATGTGCAAGAGCCGGCGGAAAAGATTCTGATATTGAAAATGTCGGAAGAACTCCGCGCCATCACACATTTTTTGAAATGCTCGGGAATTTTTCATTCGGCGATTATTACAAAAAAGAAATTATTCCATGGGCATGGGAATTTGTTACTGAAGTTTTAAAACTTGATAAAGACAGATTATGGATTACGATTTTTGAAACAGATGATGAAGCTTATGAAATTTGGAGAAGCGTTGGTGTCCCTGCTGAACGTATTAAGCGTAAAGGGAAAAAAGATAATTTCTGGGGGCCTCCGGGGGCATCAGGTTCCTGCGGTCCTTGTTCTGAAATTCATTATGATTTAGGCGAACAGTATAAATGCAATGATCCGAGGGGCTGCGGTATCGACACATGCGAGTGCGACAGATGGGTTGAAATATGGAATCTTGTATTCACTGAGCTTTATCAGGATGAAGAAGGAAACCAGTCTCCTCTTGAAAGCAAAAACGTTGATACAGGTATGGGGCTTGAACGAATAACAATGGTTTGTCAGGGGGTTGCTTCTACTTTTGAAACTGATCTTTTAAGACCTATAATGGATAAAGTTTGCGAAATGAGCGGAGTACCTTACAAAAAATCCGAAAAGACTGATATTTCTTTGAGGATTATTACAGATCATGCAAGATGCGTTACATTCTTGATTTCTGACGGCATAATCCCGGGAAATGAAGGAAGAAGCTATGTTTTGAGAATGATTTTGAGACGTGCTCTGCGTCATGGAAAAATTCTCGGTATGGATTTGCCTTTCTTATACAAACTTGTTGATGTAGTTGTTGAAAATTACGGTGAGGCATACCCTGATCTTGTTAAAAATAAAGCCAAAATTATTGATACAATCAAAAAAGAAGAAGAACGCTTTGCAAAAACGCTTGACCGCGGATACAAAATGCTTGACGAATTTATTTCTGCTAAAAAAGACATTGATGGCGAAAGTGCTTTTAAATTATACGATACTTACGGCTTCCCGTTTGAATTGACAAAAGAAATTGCATCGGAAAACGGTTTGAATGTTGATGAAGAAGGCTATAAAAAAGCAATGCAGGAACAAAAAGACCGCGCAAAAGCTGCCGCAGAAAAAATCAGCGTTACAGGTGATATTAAATATGCAAAAATTGAAGAAAAAGTAGGTTCAACAGAATTTGTCGGCTACAGTGAAAACGAATGTGATGCAAAAATTCTTGCAGTAATAGAAGGCGACGGATATACAGATGTTGTTCTTGATAAGACGCCTTTTTACGCTGAATGCGGCGGTCAGACAGGCGACAGCGGTGTAATAGAAGACAGGAAGGCAGGAGGACAGGAGGTCAAGCTGGAAGTTCTTACAACTTTCAAAGTTAACAAACTTTTTGTCCATAGATGTAAAGTTATAAACGGCGATGATTTAGTAGGTGCTGAAGTCAATGCAAAAATTGATGCTGAAAGACGTGAAAATATAAGACTTCATCATACATCAGCTCATTTATTGCAGTCTGCTTTAATTAAAGTTCTAGGGGATGAAGTTCATCAGGCAGGTTCGCAGGTGGAAGAAAACAGAATGCGTTTTGACTTTACATTCTCGCGTGCTATGACACCTGAAGAAATCTTTAAAGTTGAAGAAATTATGAACAACTGGATTTCGAAAGGCTACGATGTCGTAACTGATGTTATGGATATTGAAAAGGCAAAATTGACAGGGGCAACAGCACTTTTTGGCGAAAAATACGATGATATCGTAAGAGTTGTTTCAATAACCGACGGCAAAACTTGCATCTCTAAAGAATTCTGTGCCGGAACACATGCAAGAAATATCCGCGACCTGAGACTTGTTAAAATAGTTACGGAGGGCGCAATTGCAGCAGGTACAAGACGTATAGAACTCTGTGTCGGACGTTCGGCTTTTGATTTTATGAATGCAAAAGTTAAAGAAATTGACAAACTTTCTTTAATGTTCAAAGTCCATTACGACGGAGTTGTTGAACGTATAGAAAAACTTCTTGATGAAAATAAAGAACTTCAAAAAGAATTGACACAAGCAAAAGAAGAAAATGCCAGAGCAAAATTTGCGACTTTCTTATCAAAAGCTCAGGATATTGAAGGCGGAAAACTCTTTATTTCAAAAGTTGAAAGTTTTGACGGAAATGCTTTAAAAGCCGGTCTTGAATATATGTCTCAAAAACTCGGCGAAAGCATAATAGTTCTTGCATCGGAAAGAACTGTTGCCGTAAAAGTTTCTGACAGCTTTGTGAAAAAAGGTGTTAATGCCGGAAAAAT
>CALURE010000032.1 GCA_944323095.1 Candidatus Gastranaerophilales bacterium | reverse complement strand
TCACCCACCCCTTAATCCCCTCCCCTCAAGGGAGGGGAATTCTTTTTAGTCCTCTCGCCCCGTTGGGGAGAGAGCTAGAGAGAGGGGTTGATTAGAAGATAGGAGGGTAGGAGGATTAGAGGATAAGTTATTTAATGTAAATAGCTTACCTTCCAGGCTTCCTATCTTCCTGCCTTCTGAATTGGCTTGCCTTCCGAGCTTCCTGACCTCCGTCTGCCATAGTAGTTCGTAGGGTGGGATAAGCGTTAGCGTTCCCACCTTAAATATTTTTCAACCTCGCGTGTCAACAACCTGATTCAAAAAATTTATCGAGCAATACAGGTACAAATCGCGCATTCAATGCACTGAAATCAAATACAAATTCATTCACCCCGGCTTTATAAAGTTCCTCAACGCAGTCAAAACGCTCAAGAATTTTATCCTCAAACATATGCATACGGCAGAACCCGTCACATGTAAACGGAAAAATTCTGTCAAGAGACGGATCATGAAGCGCAAATCCGCCGCGATGACACGGGGCTTTGCAGGACAAACGCGATACTACAGCACTGTCATTATTCAGAGGGCAAAGGCCCAGACTCGGAACTCTTATATTGCCTGCAATTGTATATTTTTTATTCGGAATTTCATTTTTTATCTTTTTAATAGTTTTAATCGTACTTTCAATATCTGAAAATGATGTAAAATCTACAGTACTTATAGGTGCAAGATTGTTTAAACACTTGATTGAAAGACTGTTTAACAAATTTATGCCCTGACCTATCTCAATGGGAATATGGTTTATATCCAAATCATTCACCGCAGTCCAAAAATAACCTATATTATTGATTATTAAACTGTCAGGAGACGGAGTTGAAAGCAATATCTGCTTTTCATATTCATAAACCCTGTCAAAATCCCTTTCAATCAGAATTCGCGGTGTTGAAAGCTGGAACTTTATCCCGTATCGCAAACAAAAATCTTTTACTTTCATTATGATGTCATTAAAGCTGCTTGTTGACAAATCGCATGTCGACAGAATTTCTCCGTATTCAATTGAATAAACAGGATTTACACCGGCTTTTTTTATGTAATTTTCAAGTTCTTTGATCTGTGCAAGCTCGGAAAGCCTTAAATTTATTCTGTATTTATCCTTTTTTGAATAATCTAAATTTTGATTTTTTGACGGCTTTATAATCTGCCATTTAAAATTTTTAATATTCCTGCTGAAGGCAAAATCCTGACCTTCTGCGCTGACAACGACACCTAAAAAATGATTTGTACTGTATATACTTTTTCTTACATGCTTAAAAGGAAGTTTCTGGTTTTTGAAAAGTTTAGGTTTATCCAAAATTTTTTCTACAAGCTCAATTGCCTCTAAAATTTCCTCCGAATTATTAAACTTGCCTTTAATAATCACACTGTCGATTGCCTTAAGCTTTTTTATCTCTTCGGCACAATAAGGCAGGTTGTCACTGTCTATCGCAAGCGGTAATTTTGTATATTTCTTAATTTTTGCGATATTTTTCATATAAATTTCTTCTGTTATTATGACTTCATCAACTTTATGAAAATTATTTACAAAGTCTATCCCTGCAAGATTGTGAATATCAAAATATGAATCTATGATAACTTTATAAGGAAGATTATATACTTTTACAGCCTCAAGTATTGCAAAACTGTTTATAAAAATACCGTCAATATCAGCTGTTTTTAAAAATTTAAGCATTCTTTTTATTTCCGGCAGATTTTCCTCCGTTATATCGTGCTTAAAATTAATATATATGGAACACTTGTTGTTCCTTGCCGACTGTACAAAATCATTTATATATTCAAAATTGTTATTTAAAAACTTTTTGTAATAGACATAATAGTCCCTGCAGGATGTTTGTTTTGCAAAAACTTCAATATCCGCGGGCTTTTTTACAGGCGCTGCTATTTTTATACTTCCCATAGAATTATTATACCATAATTTTTAATTAAAAAGAAAATAAATAAATCTCTTAGTGTATTCAACTTTGTAAAGAAAAAACATATAATATTTACATAATTTCATGTTTATTATTACATGTGGATAAAAAGGACAGGTAACAATTGTTAAATAATTTCGAAAGTTTTGATAATTCTGAAACATCTGCAAGAAAATCGGCTCTTATTCAAGAAAGAATAGGACTTGTTTCTACCCATATGTATAAACAGTTTTTGGATTACCAGCACGCAAATATCAATACTAACGAAATTTTTGCAAGAATGATTGATAACCTTCAGGCCATTGCAGATACTTTAAAAGAAGCTTTTTCTTCCCGCAATGTAACAACCCAGAATATTTATGTTGATACTGATCCGCAAAAATCTGTTGTAATCGTAAACATCCTATGGCATAAAATGAGCTTTACAACAAGATGTAACTATCAGCCGCAGGCTTTATACAGAGAAGACGGCCAGCATCTTTTTTCAAGCAGAATTATGGCAGTAAAAGGCAATTATTACGAGTTGATGAAAGGTGTTGCAGATCACGACGAAGAAATGGGGAAACTACTGGATAATGAAGTAGCTTCACTTTTTATACCGCCTGAATCAACGCAAAATGCAATAATGAAAATAAGACACCTGCCAAACCGCGAATTCTATCTTAATCAGGTTGATGCCCCGCGTGAATTTGCTCTAAAAGTCGTGGAGACAATCTGTGGCGGTGGATTTTACCATGAAGAAGGCGCAAGAAAAAGTTTTAATATTTAACCTAACAGTCCCGACATAAGATAGAAACTTTATGCCTATCCATATCAGTTGCTGAAATAAATTCAGAATAACATTTTAAGAAGAAACTACTCATCTATAGATATCTTTGACGAAACCTCTGCAACAATACGCTGGATATCAGCACCGCCGATAGCAACTTCAAGAATTAACGGGGCAAGAATTAAGACGGTTTCCGAATATTCCATTGTGTCAACATTTATAACGTTAAATTCAATGAAATCATCGCCGGCAAAAATAAGCTTTCCGTATTCACTCCCTGTTGCCCATTTGATAAACATGTATTGATTTTCAAATTCTTTAAGTTTTTCTACAAGTCTCATCCTGAATTCCCCGTAAAAATGTCTTACAATATATATTGTAGTGATTTATTATCATAAGTCAAGATTGGATAAAAAAAAGCCACACATTTTGTGTGCGACTTTGAACAATAATCTTGGGAGGAGATTTGGGGATAGTTGTACATGCATGATAATTCAAGCATGCTTTTTTGGTTACACATGTAATAAAAAATTTAATAAAAATTTACAATTCCTTGATTTTATATTATAATAGTGTTTGGAGATAAAAGCATGAAAATACTTGTTATAAACGGTGTAAATATGAATATGCTTGGTTTACGGGAACCTGAAAAGTACGGAACCATGACTTTAAAGGATCTTGAAAAGGAACTATACGCATTTTCTTTTGAACTTGGAGTTGACATAGAAACATTTCAGAGTAACTTAGAAGGCGAAATTGTGGAAAAAATTCACTCTGCAAAAGATAATGTTGACGGAATCGTCATAAATGCCGGCGCTTATACACACACAAGTATAGCAATAAGAGATGCTTTAACATCCGTAAATATTCCGGCTGTTGAAGTGCATATGACAAATATTTATAAAAGAGAAGAATTCCGTCATCATTCTTATCTTGCACCTGTATGCACAGGGCAGATATCAGGATTCGGGGCAGACAGCTATAAATTAGGACTGAAAGCAGTTGTCAATTATTTAAACACCAATGACAACAAATAAAAATTTTTATGCTCTGGCTTCGTCATTGCAGTTTTGCAATGACGAATAATGATAATTATTTTTGAAATTCCTCAACAAAAGCTTTACCGACAGCAAGTGCTTTTAATTCAGGATTTTCTAACCCTGCATCTTCATAGCGTTTTTCTGCCAGTTCGGCAATCTCAAGAGCTTTTTCCGCCAATTCGGGATTTGCGGCAAAAACCTTGATATCATTTTCCAAATTGTCAACTTTCACAGTTGAACGATCTGCCGGATTTTCAGGAATTTCGTTAATTTCCTTTTTAGCAGAGGTTTCTGCCGGAACAGGCTGTGGCATTTCTGCAGGAGCTTCACTTTTAACCTGTTCAGTTTTCGCCGGCTGTGCCTGCTGGGTAGATTGAGGTATGTTTAGCGGATTTTTAGATATTTCTGTCATAATATCCTCCTTTTTCGGGGAGCTACGGAAAACCGTAACCTTGTATCTGAAATTTTTGTTTTATGCTTTAAAACATGAAAATATATTTTTTTGCTAGTTTGTAAAAAAAAAATTACAAAAATTAATATATAATCTTTTATTACAAACTGTTTATGTTATATTAAAAGTACAGTGTAGATGATTATAATATATAAACGTTATATAAATTATACAACATTAAGGAAACTATTGCAACTATGAACATTACTAATTTAT
The DNA here is from genome assembly GCA_944323095.1 of Candidatus Gastranaerophilales bacterium. Taxonomy (GTDB): domain Bacteria; phylum Cyanobacteriota; class Vampirovibrionia; order Gastranaerophilales; family Gastranaerophilaceae; genus Stercorousia. The sequence continues at coordinate 8,926 of CALURE010000032.1, read as the reverse complement.
TTAGTAACATAAATCCCAGAGAGGTTATTAAAAACCTGCCCGACGCTGTATTTGTAATTGATTCGGACGGTAGGATTATCTGGGCAAACTATAAAGCAGCCGTTATTTTTGAAAGCAATGCTAATGATTTAAAAGGTTTAAACTTTGACGAAATAGTTGCAAACGGCATGCAGCTGGCAGATAAATCTTATTCAAAAAGAAATTCTGTTGTAACAGGTGCTTTCACAATCGAGGGCAAAGAATTTTTTATTGAAATGAATGCCAGAAAATACGGTGAACAATATTTTATTACAATCAGAGATATTACGGCAATGACAAATGTCCTTGCAATTGCGGAAAAAAACGGAAGATTGAATAAAGAAAAAAATATAATGTTTGTAAAATTGTCTAATGAATTCAAATCCCCGATACAATCGATTATCGGTTTTTCGCAGGCATTACTGGACGGGTTAGGCGGAGAAATAACCGAAAAACAGAATAAATATGTAAAAATTATTAACAAAAATGCTTCCGAATTATTGTATTTTATGGAAAAATTTCTTGAATTTTCAAATGCTGAGTCGTCTTTATTCCATTTTCAGGGACAAAAATTTGACCTTGTAAATACAATTCAGACAATAGTTAAAAACAACGAAGAAAATCTTAATGCAAAAAGTATTACAGTCGAATATGATTTTGAAGAATTTTCTAAAAAAGCTGTTTACAACGATGAAGATGCGGTAAAAATTGTTCTTCAGAATATTCTTGAAACATCAATAAAATTAACCGATATAGGAACTATTACAATAAAGGTCAGCCATCCTGATATGGATGTTGTTGAAAAAAGCGGTGCAAGAATATTTAAAGATTCTAACAGTATGTCTTATGTTGAAATTACAATATCTGACACAGGAATCGGTTTAGCCGAATCCGAAATGGATGGGATATTTGAACCTTATACACAACTTGATAAAGCGCATAAAAAAACAATATTACGCTCTATTACACTGGGAACTGCTTATACAGTACTCAAAAGAACAGGCGGCGCTTTGTGGGTTAATTCAGAAGTTATGAAGGGATCTGCTTTCCATATTATTCTGCCTGTTGAAAAAGAATTACAGCCGGCAGAATAGAGTACCGAATATCTTTTATGAGGTAAATAATGAGTAATGTCATATTAAAAAATGTTACTAAAATTTATGACACTAAAAAAGTCATTGATAATGTAGATTTAACTGTAAATGATAAAGAATTTGTTGTTCTGGTCGGGGCATCCGGCTGCGGGAAATCAACACTTTTAAGGATGATTGCAGGACTTGAAGATATTACACAAGGCGAAATTTTTATCGGAGATAAAAAAGTTAATGATGTCCACCCGAAAGACAGAGATATTGCGTTTGTTTTCCAGAGTTACGCACTTTATCCCCATATGACCGTAAGAGAAAATATTGCGTTCGGACTTAAGATGAGAAAAATTGATAAAGCTGAAATTGAAAAAAAAGTTCAGGAAGCGGCTGAAATATTAGATTTAGGCGAATATCTGGATAGGAAGCCGAAACAGCTTTCGGGCGGTCAAAGGCAAAGAGTAGCACTTGGCCGTGCAATTGTCAGAAATCCTAAAGTATTTTTAATGGATGAGCCTTTATCAAACTTAGATGCAAAACTACGCGTTCAAATGCGTTCCGAAATCAAAAAGCTGCATGAAAAATTACAGACAACTTTTATTTACGTAACCCATGATCAGACAGAGGCGCTCACAATGGGCGACAGGGTAGTTGTACTTGATAAAGGAGTAATTCAACAGGCAGCAAGCCCGGAAGAAATCTATAACAATCCTGCAAACACATTTGTCGCAGGATTTGTCGGCTCGCCCCAGATGAATTTTATTGATTGCAAAGACTTTCCTTATCAAACAAATGAAAATACAGTTATCGGAATTCGTCCGGAAAAAATGGTCTGCGGCGGGGAAATAAAATTCTCTGTTAATATTGATATTACAGAACTTTTGGGAAGCGAAAAAATCGCCTACTTTAACATTGGAGACAAAAAATGTTCTGCAAAGCTTCCGGCAGATTTCAATATTGATAAAACTCTTGAATTAAGCATAAACCCGAAAGATTTGTACTTTTTTGACAAGGAAACAGGTGCGAGAATATAAGTTTTAGTCTCTGCCGCAGTCATCTTCCACCCAGATGATTGTTATATTTATAGGCTTTGCAAACGGATTTGCCGTATGCAGCCCTGAAAATGTATTCTGCGCTATCGAATCATAAAACTTTATTTTTTCTGCTAATTTTTTAGTATAATCTAACAAATTCATAATTCAATTCCCTGCTTATACATATCCCATTATTAAGTTTTTTCGGCAAACAATAATCCTACCTGCGGGTACAATTTGTTATTTTTAATAGTTAATGCGGGTAATATCATGTTCCGAAAACCTTCGTAAAATATTTTACGGAGGGAAATTATGACAGACAAAAAACTTTCAGGGACAAAAACAGAACAGAATTTAATCAACGCATACGCAGGCGAATCGCAGGCCAGAAACAGATATACATATTTTGCCAAGCAGGCTAAAGAAGAAGGATATGAACAAATTGCAGAAATTTTTTGTATGACAGCAGATAACGAAAAAGAACATGCAAAACTTTTTTATGAATACATAGGCAATACACGCGGACACGTAGATGCTGAATACCCTTTTGAACTAGGTACAACAGAAGAAAATCTTGAAAGTGCAGCAGCAGGAGAAAAAGAAGAATGGTCGTTTCTGTATGCGGATGCAGAAAAAACAGCAAGAGAAGAAGGGTTTGACGAAATAGCCGATACTTTTCACCACGTTATAGAAGCTGAAAAACACCATGAAGAAAGATATTTAAAACTTCTTGAAAATATAAAAAATGATACTGTATTTTCTAAAGACAAAGAAACATACTGGATGTGCAGAGAATGCGGCTATGTTCACAAAGGCAAATCAGCACCGAAAAAATGCCCGAACTGCCACCATCCTCAAGCTTACTTTCAGGTTCTCTGCGAAAATTACTAGATAAATTTAGCAAGCTTTAAGCCATCTGCAGCAACATCACTTTTCACAAGAGATTTTAAATATTCTTTAGATCTGGCAAGATATTTTTTCGCCAGAGCTCCCAGTTTACGGCCGGATGAAACAATAGATTTTTCTCCGGCTATTAAAGGCTTTTGTCCGGACATTTTTCCTTTATTCATCTGTCCTTCAATAACAAGTGAACCGTCTTTTATAAATAAATCAGAATTTCCTGCAGCACCGTTCATTTTGTTATTTCTAGGAACAACAGACCTGCTGTCATTATATACAGAAGTCCTGTAAATATAATTATCAGTATATAATTTTTCAGATATAGAAGTTCTCACACCCCATCTGTCAATTTTTGAAAAATCATATGCATTCTCGCCGTTTTTTGACAACAAATAGGTATTGCCCCCTTTTGAAAAACTTTTAACTATCTCTAAGACCATTTTCTTGCTCCTTTCTTTTTATTTTAATAATTATATATATCTAAAGGATATTTTAAAAGATATATTAAGATTTTTTTACATAACCGTCTTTCCTTTTAAGCATATTAATTGTATAATTTTAACAGGCTATGGGTAAAAAATTAATAATTTTAACAACATTATTTTCTTTAGCATTTCTTTACGGGATTTATTATTTTGGAATACCTGCCTTTATTAATATTAAAAAACACACTGATGTTATAGAAAAAACAGTATTAAATGAAACAGGTTATAAAATTAATATTAGCAGCCCTGATTTAAAGATGGGATATCTGCCGTCAATATGGATAAAAGCTGATAACATCGCAATTCTCAACAATGATAATTCGAAAGCTTTAAATATTGATAAATTAAAATTAAATATAAAACTCCTTCCCCTGATATTAAAAAAAATTGATATTAAATATTTTTCTGCAGACAATATATATGCTAATCTTGTTCTTACCAAAAATTCAAAATTACAGCTGGGACAATACCCGCTTGTTTATGAAAATATAAAATCACCATTCACACTTTCCCATGCATCTGCACACACAGGCAATTACAATATCAAATTTACAGACGAATTACAAAATAAACAAATTATATTAAACGGAAAATTTTTAAATGTAAAAGATTTTACATCCGATAAAAATTTTGATTTATCAACAATTGCTTATCTTCAAACAGATAAAAATAAAACATTTATAAACTCGGATATCAGTATTAAACTCCCTATTAGCAAACTATCAAATGATAAGCTGCAGATTTCCGGAGATATCAAAAATCTTAATCTTGCAGATTTTTCAGGGTACGCGAAATTATTATCAAAAGGTAAGATAAAATCAACAGAAGGTGTAATAAATCTCACCTCAAAAACAACTGAAAATGCTGATAAACACAAACTTATCAATACAAGTATCACAATTAACAAATTAAAAGTTTTAACAGACGAAAAAGCTTCTTCCATCATATGTAATGATAAACTTAAAATAATAAGCAGCTTAAACACACTTAACAACGGTATTGAAATTAATGAACTGAAAATATTATCCAATGGCATCAATATGCTTTTTTCCGGAAATATTACCGATATTAACAACAAAATCCCGCATGTTGATTTGAAAGCTGTAATAAATAAATCAAAAGCAGAAAATATAATATCACTTCTGCCGGGACTTCATGACTTAACACCTGATATCGACCTTTATATCCTAAAAAAAACAGGCTTCTGGGCTGATGTATCTGGAAATCTTGAATTTAAAGGCAAAGCAGATTATCCAAATGTTTACGGCAATGTGCTTGTATCAAATGCATATATGGTAAAACCAATTCCTAATGCTGAAAAAGCCGTTATAAAACTTTCCTACACAGGCAATAAAATGAATTTGGATGTCGAAGTTCCGACCTCCCCGACGCAGACTGTCTATGTAAAAGGCCCGATAATTCTTAACAAAGAAAGAACAGCAGACCTTTATATTAAAAGTACAGATAATGTAGATTTGAAAACAGCACAAATTATACTTAACCCGCTTCATGAAATGCTGCACTTTGATCTCGGGCCTGTGCCGATAATGGATATTCAGGGGAAAGGCGGAATTGATTTTCACGTAACAGGCACAAGAAAAAATCCTCATGGATGGGGACAATTCAGATTTAAAAACGCAACCGTAAAATTTTTAGATATACATAACATGACACTGACAAATGGGTCGGGGACTCTGGATTTTGATAACCAGAACACTTTGTTCAGGACAAAATCTGCCTACCTGAACGGCAGACCAATATCAGTCCAAGGGACATGCTCTCTTTTAGGAGTTTTGAATTTTGATATTAAATCAAGCAATCAGGAGCTTTCTAAGCTTTTGCAAATTATAAAAACATCTCCCATGCTCACTGATTTACAAAAGCTAATATCCCCGCTTGAAAACGGCAGCGGGCCGGTAAATTTAAATATAAAGCTCACAGGTCAGGTAAAAGACCCGAAAGATATAGTATTCAATAAAAATTTATTTGCCGGAGGTGAAATCAAGTTACTTTCTAATACCGTTAAAATTAAAGATATACCGGCAAAAATGTCTAACACGAAAGGGACAATTAATTTTAATAATCTGGATGCTGATTTTAACCTTTCATCAAATATTTATAACTCTAAAATTAATATAAAAGGAGAATTACAAGATACACTCTGCGATTTGCGCCTGCAGTCAGATAAATTCCATATAGCAGACGGATTAAAAATTCTACCTGATAATATTAAAATACCTTACGAAAAAGACTTATCAACAATCACTTCCTCATTCACCGCAAAATATAAAGGTGCAATTGATAATATTGAACTTAAAAACCTGACTTTAAACGGTCTTATATATTCAAATAAAACTGCCAAAAGTCTTATCAAAATAGATAATAACGCACCATTTAAATTAAACAATTCATCTTTTAAACTTCCGCTTATAAAAGGAACATTCAAAAACAGCCCCTACAATATATCTTTAAATATTGACAATATGTTTGACAAATCCAGAACAGTGAGCGGAAATTGTAAAATTAATTCGCTTGATTTGAATTTGATTAATGATAATGCACTTCAATATATACTCCCTGCTGAAACTGCAAAAATATTAAAAGATATAGATTTCCTTAACGGGAAAATTAATCTGGCGGCAAGAATCAGAAATAACAATATAAACGCATATTCCGCACTAAACGATGTTAGTCTGGTTTATAAGCCAAAACATATGAAAATAACCGTAAACAGCGGTAATTTATTGTTAAGGAATAATATTCTTAATTTGAATAAAATTAACGCACAGGCAGGAAAAATGCCTTTATTTATTGACGGTCAAATCACCAATGTTTATAAAAATCCAAATGTCAATTTATACATTAATGCAAAACCGACACAGGAATTTTTTGACCAGTTCTTTAATAACAATTCACTATACCCGATAAAACTTAAGGGAGACATTATTTTAACAGCCAGAGCACGCGGAACAGCGGATTATTTGAATACAAAAGCATCGCTTGATATTGCAGAAGATTCCAGTCTTTATTATATGGGAGCAACAATAGGTGATGCCGAAAATCCCGTAAAAATCAATATTGACAACACTTTATCAGGGCACAAATTAAAAATTAACAATTTAACTTATGACAAAATCATAACATCACAGAACAATAAACCATTTGTCACCCCGCAGCTTACAGCATCTGGCACCATAGATGTTTCAGATGTAAATAATGCAGGATTTAACAACTTTAAAATAAAAACTCTTGCACCGACAGATGCAAAAATATTTAATATCATATTTGGCAAACCATTTATGAAACAGGGTGTATTCACATCCGATCTGCTTTTGAATGGAACATCTTTAAATCCCAAAATTAAAGGAAAACTTGCAATTACAAGTATAGATATTCCGTTTTTCGATTCTACCATTAAAGATATAAATCTTGATTTTAATAATGACAAAATATTTATAACCGGCAAAGGAACTGTTTTAACAAACGATGTACGTGTTGAAGCGGAAATAAAAAACAGCCTAACTGTTCCTTATATTATAAATAACCTTAAAATTAAACTCGCTGATTTAAATGTTAATAAAATAATGGATACAATTCGTGACATAGAAGCCGAATCGACAAGAACACATTCCAATACATTAGGCACAACAATTATTCAGCCTTTTGATATTTCACAGGTTATTATAAAAAAAGCAGAAATCATTGCTGACAAGATTAAGGTGCGCAATATTAATGCAGACAATTTTACGACGGATTTAAGCCTGAATAAAAATGGTGTGCTTGATATAAACAATTTTAAATTCAACATTGCCGAAGGAACAGTTGTCGGAAGATTTACACATAATATAAATAATCATAAAACCAATTTAGACATAAATTTAAACAACGCTAATGCTTTGATTATGTCAGAAGCGTTATTTGACTTGAAAGGTCAGGTTTACGGCTCTGTGAACGGTAATTTCAATCTGGCTTGCAGCGGAGATTCTCAGGAAGAATGTTTTAAAACCATTTCAGGTGCGGGGAATTTTAAAATCGCAGACGGGAAAATGCCAAAACTTGGGTCTCTTGAATATCTTCTTAAAGCAGGCAACTTATTGAAAGGCGGTTTTACAGGACTTTCTATCAACAGCCTGATAGATCTTGTAACACCTTTAAAAACCGGAAGTTTTGACAGTATTTCAGGAGATATAGAAATATCCGAAGGTATCGCAGATAAAATTAATATTTATTCAAGCGGACATGATTTGAATATGTATATGACAGGTTCATACAATCTTTCGACCTCAATTGCCGAAATGAAAATATACGGAAGCCTTACCAAAAATATAACAACCGTTTTCGGGAAAATTAAAAATGCATCTTTGAACCGCTTATTTAATACTATTCCTGCAATTAACAATGCAACAGAAAAATTACTTCTGCAGGAAGATATATCAAAAATTCCTAATATCAAAGATGCAACAGACATTTATAGAATTTTCTTTGTAGACGTTAACGGCGACATAAACGGTTCGGATTATATCCGCAGCTTCAAATGGGTTAAGTAAAAAAGCATTATATTGGTATGGTGGGAACGCTTGTGCTTATCCCACCCTACTAGCTTTAATTCTCCCCTCCCTTGAGGGGAGGGGAGAACATAGTCGCTCCAACACATCCTCCCTCCCCGAACGGGGAGGGCTGGGGTGGGGTACGAGCTGAAAGATAGGAGGATAAGAAGATTAGCCCCTCACTCTAGCTCTCTCCCCAAGGGGGAGAGAGGATAAAAATAAGCCCTCACCCCGACCCTCTCCCACAGGAGAGGGAGTAGTTTGTCATTCTGAGCCGACAGGCGAAAGAATCCAGCTTATGATAGCTGACGGAGGTCAGGAAGGCAGGAAGGCAAGCGAATTCAGAAGGTAGGAAGATAGGAAGTTTGGAAGATAAGCTATTTACATTAAAAAGCTTATCCTCTCATACTCCTGCTCTCTTATCTTCTATAATAAGCTGGATTGCTTCGGTTCAAATGAACCTCGCAATGACTTTAATTCTCCCCTCCCTTGAGGGGAGGGGATTAAGGGGTGGGTGAAAAAATAAGCCCTCACCCCGACCCTCTCCCACAGGAGAGGGAGCAGTTTGTCATTCTGAGCCGACAGGCGAAAGAATCCAGCTTATGATAGCTGACGGAGGTCAGGAAGGCAGGAAGGCAAGCGAATTTAGAGGGTAGGAAGATAAGAAGGTATGAGGGTAAGCTATTTTCTGTAACCAGCCTATCTTCTAATCCTCCTAACTTCCTATCTTCTACTAATCAGCCCTCTCCTCGGGAGAGGGAGTCAGGGAGAGGGTAATAATGAGATCCCGAAACAAGTTCGGGATGACATTATGGCTGTTTTTGAGAATATGTGGTGTAAACTGCGATATAACTCCC
>CALURE010000031.1 GCA_944323095.1 Candidatus Gastranaerophilales bacterium | reverse complement strand
CTGCATTAACAATTCCAACACTGATTTCTAATCATCAGAAGAAGGTTTATGTTACACAGTTGAAAAAGTCTGTTAATACATTAACAAATGGTTTTAAACTTATACTCGCTGATAATGGAGTAGATAAATTAAGTGATACTAATTTTATGCACCATATATCACATGTTGCTCATGCTGATATTTTAGATACTTATATTAATAAATATTTTAATGTTACTCATTCCGAATTTTTAACTTATAATTCAAGAAGTTATAAGCTAATAGAAGGAGCACATGAGTATAACTATTCGTTATATTGTTATATGATGAAATTACCTGATGGCTCTGAAGTTTGTATTGATGGGAATGTCTATCATGCTAAAGTGCAAGTTTATATTGATACAAATGGATATGGTAGACTTCCAAACACTTCCGGCTTAGACTTTTTTTCAGTAAACTTTGATGATAATGCTACGCTGGAGCTTCCCGACAATCATTGGGTTCATGGCCCTAGTTCAAATGATTTGTGTATTAGGGGCGGCTCACATTCTCCTGGTTATTGTTTTGAACTTGTAGCCAAAGACAACTGGGAAATAACTTATTACTAATAATTAAACAAGTAATGTTTATAAATACATTCCTTTTTCAACAATTACACAGGTGGGGAATGTATTTTTTTGCTTATTAATTTAGTATATTATGTGCCGCTTGAGAAATAGAGGAAAGTATGCCGAAAAAAGAATTAGTAGAAAAATTTTTATTCTGTTTGTCCGCAGCTTTTGCTGTGTCTGTAATTATTGGCATGGTGTGCCGTTTGGCATTTAGCGATAATTTACTGTTGTTTATATTTATATCTGCTGTTTTTAATACATTTTTGGTTATGGGGATTTATAAAAAACAGTTTTCAATTGAATACCACGAAAAAATTAATAATCTGACAAAACAGCTTGAGTATAATTCAGAACATCTTATGGCTATAATTACTAATCTGCCGCTTGTTGCTTACGTGGTCAATAAAGATTACAAATTTATTACCGGTAATTATGAAGCTTTGAAATTTTTTGAAATTGATGAAGGTACAGGGTTGAAAAATTTAAACGGCAGTATTTTTGAAAAAGATACACTTGAAAGAATTCAAAATGAAAATGAGTATATTAAAGAAAATAAACAGCCGTTTGTAACCGACAAATTAATTAAATTAAAGTCAGGTAAACAAAACTGGTTTAAAGTTCGCAAAATTCCTATTTTTGGCAAAAGCGGAAAAATAAAGGGTTTTGTTGTCTTTGGCAGAAATATTGATATTGAAAAAGATGCCCAAAAACAGCGTGAAACGTATATTGCAACACTAAGCCATGATTTAAAAATTCCGACTCTTGCGCAGATAAGAGCTTTAGAGCTTTTGACAGGCGAAACTTTAGGAAGCTTGAATGATAATCAAAAAGAGGTGCTTAATCTAACTCTTGGTTCCTGCCGTCATATGTATGACATGCTTTCTACAATTCTTTCTACTTATAAATATGAGAATAAGGATATTTCTTTGAATTACGAAAAAATTCAGGTTCTTATGCTTATAGATGAATGTTTGAGAAAGTTTGTAAAAACGCTTCACAAAAAAAATGTAAAAATACGCATAAAAGCAAGCGAAAAGTTTTTTACGCTTTATGCTGATAAATCCCAAATTAAAAAGGCAATTGAAAATTTAGCCGATCACTGTGTGTCAAGTGCCTATGAAAATACTGAGATAGTATGCGAAATAAAAAAGACAAATCAGGGTAAAAATGTATTTATTTCGTTTGGTTTTGAAAGTCCTTATGTATCTGCAGACAAGATTGCAAATATGTTTAAAATGTACATAACCTCTGCTGAAAAAATGGATAAAGTCGGATGCAGTCTTGGGCTTTACCTTGCAAAACAGATAATCGATGCACACCATGGTGTAATTTATGTTCAAAGCACTGAGACAAATTACAATATGTTTAATATTGAACTCCCTTGTATTAATGAATGTAAACTTTCTGCCCTCACATGTTAATTTATAGTATTCTTTTATTATGAAAAAAATAATTTTGTCGTTATTAGTATTTGTATTATCTTTTAACTGTGCATTGGCTTCAAGGCAGGAAGATCCAAAAAAAGAAGCTATCAAAAAAATGATTGAAAGCCATAAATATTATCATGAGGTTTGCTTAAATGCTGCAGATAATTTCAGATTTGATAATCAGTTTTCAGGATATTTAAAAGGAAAGTGCATTTTGTATGAATCTGACAGGCAAAGGCTTTTGAATTCGGTTTTTCCCGTAACAAACAGCGGCGAAGAAGGTTATATGGAGCAGTACCCTATTTTGATGTCTGAATTTGCAATAAAGATGAATAATCAGGAAATTGAGAATTTTAAAACAATTATTAATGAATACTGCAAACATAATAAATACAAGTGTGTAAAAAGAGCGCCTGAAGCGTGCAGTGAAAAAACAATTAACGCTTTGTTTGAGATTTAGACAATTCCCTGAGCTTTCATAGCTTTTGCAAGTTTTGTAAACGCAGCTATATTTGCTCCTGCTGTATAATTTTTTTCTAAATTGTATTTTTCGCAGGCATTCTGGCATGAAGAAAATATATTTTTCATGATATCTTTAAGAAGTTTATCAGCTTCTTCAAATGAAAAATAGTATCTCATACTATTCTGGCTCATTTCAATTGCAGAAACAGCTACTCCGCCGGCATTAGCTGCTTTGGCAGGTCCGTAAAGGATTTTTTTATTAGAAATGAAATATTCAGCAGCTTCTTTTGTACAGGGCATATTAGCGCCCTCTACTATGGCTGTAAGTCCGTTAGCGATAAGTTTTTTTGTACTGTTTAGAGTCAATTCATTTTGAGTTGCGCAGGGCAGTGCTATATCTGTTTTTATTTCCCAAATCGGAGAATCTTCTCCTGTATGTTCAAAATATTCGGCCTGAGGATGATGTTTTAAATAATCTTTTATCCTGCCTCTTTCTTTTTCTTTTATTTGTTTAATAACATTTAAATCTATTCCGCCGGCATCATATATACAGCCGTTTGAATCACTCATTGCAACAACTTTTGCACCCTTTTGAAATGCTTTTTCACAGGCATAAATTGCAACATTTCCCGAACCTGATATTGTAACGGTTTTCCCCTCAAGCGATAATCCGTTTGCATTCAGCATTTCTTCTGTAAAATAAATAAGTCCGTACCCTGTAGCTTCTTTTCTGACAAGCGAGCCGCCGTATGATAGTCCTTTACCGGTTATGACTCCGCCTTCATATGCATTTTTAATTTTTTTATACTGACCGAAAAGGTATCCGATTTCACGTTCACCTACTCCTATGTCTCCGGCAGGGACATCAACATCTGCTCCGATGTGTCTGTACAATTCTGTCATAAAACTCTGGCAGAAGCGCATGATTTCCCCGTCTGATTTCCCTTTAGGGTTAAAGTCGCTGCCGCCTTTGCCGCCGCCTATCGGAAGTCCGGTCAGCGCATTTTTAAATATCTGTTCAAATCCTAAAAATTTGATTATACTTTGATTAACGTCAGGTTGAAATCTTAAACCGCCTTTATAAGGGCCTATGAGATTGCTGAACTGTACTCTGTAACCTCTGTGTACAATTGTCTGCCCGCAGTCATTTACATACGGAACTCTGAAAATTATAAGTCTTTCAGGTTCTGTCATTCTTTCAAGAATAGCAAGCTTTTCAAATTCAGAATGCTCGTTTATTACAGGTTCAATGGATGTTAAAACTTCTTCTACGGCTTGAATATATTCGTTTTCGTGCGGATTTTTTAGTTTAATGTTATTTAGAACAGTTTTTAGATATTTATTCATAATTAACCCCTGTTTTTTGTAAATTATAGCATATTATAGTGTGCTTTGCAATTGATTTTTATTATAAAATGTTTTATAATAATGTATATATTTTTTTAAAGGAGTGTGTATTATGTTTGAAAATTTCAGAAAATTGCAATTACTATGGCTCGCAATTATTCTTGCTCTTGGATTGATTATTGCGGTTAAGGCAGGAACAGGAGCTATGGCAAAAGACAAAATTACCGTGACAGGTTCGGCTTATCAGATTGTAAAATCGGATTCAGCAAGGCTTGAAATTGTTATTAATGCACGCAAACCTAATAAGCAGGCAGCTTATAATACTGTTAAAGCTCAAATTCCGGTTGTAAAAAAATATCTTGAGGACAAAGGTATTAAAGATATTGAAGTTAATACATCAAACGGATATTATTCATACAGATATACCCCAAATGGTAATGTTACAAATGATATTGATTATTATAACCTGTCTCAGTCAATTGTTATCAAATCTGATGATGTTGAAAAAATTAAAGAAATCTCTGTGGATATTCAAAGTTTGCTTGATAAGGGGATTGATATAAATGTTATGAGACCGGAATATTTTTATTCGGGACTTGCGGATTTAAAAATTAAACTTCTTCAGGATGCTTCGGTGGATGCTAAAGAACGTGCTGCCGCAATGTTAAAAGCGACTCATAACAAACCCGGTAAAATTCAGTCTGTTCAAATGGGTGTATTTCAGATTACACCGGTTGACTCCACAAATGTCTCTGATATGGGGATAAACGATACTTCTACCGTTGACAAGAAAGTTACGGCAGTCGCAAATGTCGTATTTCGTATAAAATAGTCAGGAGAAAAGTTTATGAAAAAGTTATCTGTTTTAGCTTTATTAATTTTACTTGTACAGCCGGTTCTCGCAATGCCGGCGCCAGATGCTGCTATTATTCAGGTTCACGACAGAGATATGATTGACCAGCAAAGGTTCAGGTATGAAGTAATTAATGACTACAATGATGTTGAAACTGAAAAAGCGCGTTATGAAAAAAAACACAGCCAGTCAGAAGGTACGTCTTTAATAAACAGACTTTTTAAAAAGAAAAAATTCGTGGAAGAAAACGGTACTATTAAAATAGAAGCAGAAGATTAATTTAGGATTAATTGCTGATACCTGCCCTATATCCGCACCAGCTGTATATTACAGGAAGTGTTTTTTCAATATGCAGTTTTTCTGCCAGAGGAACTTTTGCAAGTACCAGAACACCCAGCGCGTCATCAATGTTAGCAATAGAATCTTTGAACGTTAATTTCCTATCAGGCACTTTGTCGTGCGGATCATTAATTTTGTTTGATAATTTTGCGGCTAACTGCATCCCTCCTAAAAGTCCGATTGCGGTTGCAGCTATTCTGTAAGTGAGGTTTTTGCTTAAACGGTATAATCCTGCAACTATAAGAGGCGGTACGGATGCATTCATAAATTGAAATACGCTTTCGTTAACTTTTTGCTTTTGATTTCCTTTTTTATCTGCTATTAAGCCGGCTGTCATGCCGCCTGCTATACTTCCTGCACTCACAAGAACCATTTCTTTAATACCATAATTAATTTTAAATAAATTAGTATTTTGCTTTTTTGCAAACAGCAGCATGGGAACTATTGTTCCTGCAGCAGCGCCCGCCGCAACAGAAATTTTTACGGTATTATCAGGTTTTTCTTTCCTGTGATACCTGTATGTTCTTATGTCATATTCGACTTTTTGACCTTTGACAGGTGTTATCATTTGTAAATCCCTATCTTATTCTATCATATTAATGTCCGAAAATAAAAATTGTTGCCGAACCTATAAGAATTATTAAGGAGCCTATAAGTTTTTTTATTAATTTTTTTTCTCTGAACAGTTGATATCCTAGTATAACATTAATTATAATAGATAACTGAAATAATGAAAGTGCATATGCAACATTCAGATATTTAAATACATAAGCCGTTGAAAATGTCATTAATGCAAAGCAAATTGCCGTTAAAATATAATACTGAAAGGATTTTGTCTCTGGTAGTTTAAACTTTGTACGGTATAAATATTTCATTATAAAAAGTGAAAATACAAACCCCATAAAACTTGATGCTGCAAATGATGTTGTTATGGACGAAAGTATTATAACCTTTTTGATAAATACGGCCTCAATTGCAGAAAAAATAAGTGCATAAATTCTGTATTTTATATCTTTTCTCTTGAATATCCCGAAACCGGCTTCGTCAAATATAAAATATGAGCCAAAAATAATAAGCAGCATACCTAAAAATCCATATATATTAGGAATTTCGTGTAAAATAAGTACTCCAAAAATAAGCCCGATAATTGCTTTATATGAATTAATCGGCCCTAAAACGGAAAGCTCGCCTCTTTTTAAAGCCATCACCATAAAACAGTTGCACAATGCTCCGCAAATTCCGCCGCATGTGGCATAAAGCCAAAAATTTTTGTTCAGCTGAGAAAAATCAATAAAATACAAAAGAGGAATTGATAAGCAGCTTAAAATCAGGTAATTTATACAATTAACGCTAACCGGATTTTCTCTGTAAAGTGTAAGCTTTTTTTGAAAAACATTTGTAAGAGAGTTACTCGTAATTCTGATAATAACGGCTATTGCTGTCAAAAATATCTGCATATGGAAATTAAACCACAAAAGGTAAAAAAATGTAACAATTTCAAAAAGTGTAAATATTACAATTGTAGCATGATTTATTTAATAAAAATATAGTTTTTTATAAAAAGCAGTAAAGTTAATTAAACAAAGTAATATATATTTCAAGAAAAACTATTACAATTGTAGTAAATTACCAATTTGACTGATAAATATTGAAATAACAGGGCTATTGACGGTGTTAATAAAAAAGTGTAATCTTGTAAAACAT
Source organism: Candidatus Gastranaerophilales bacterium (assembly GCA_944323095.1). GTDB lineage: Bacteria > Cyanobacteriota > Vampirovibrionia > Gastranaerophilales > Gastranaerophilaceae > Stercorousia. The sequence goes on along the minus strand of CALURE010000031.1, from coordinate 7,141 downwards.
GAGGAGGTAAGTGTATGAGAATATCACAGGTTCAGCAAAATTATTACAATCATTACAATTACAATAATGCAATTCGGGGGATGGGTAATTCTGAAGCTGCTGCAGTCAGTGTTGCAGCGCCTCAAATGAGAAAATATTCCCCTGTATCTTTTACCAGTCTGCAAACAACAGCTCTTGAACTTGCAAAAAAAATTCCGATTGAAGATCGTTTAGCCTCTCTTATTGAGGTTACTAAACCTGATGATATTATAGTAGTTGATAAATCTCTTAAATCCGCTCAAAAAGCTTTGAAGGGATGTGCTGACTATATAAATGATGTAATAAAACGCTTTTTCTATTTAGAAGAAGATAATATGCCAGGGGCGCTTGTTTTTGTTAAAAGTAAAAACGATGAGCTTGAAGTGCTTAATCCTAATAAATTTGATATTTTCTTAATGAGTGACACCTCGCAGGAGCCGATAAAATTCGGTGAAAGTTTTTATGTTTTACCGGGTGATAAAATTTCAGCTGATGGAACAGAGTTTTTAATTAAGGATAAATCTAAGGTTAATTTGAGCATGCAGCGTCATATTTTCTCAAAAGTTTTTGATATGACAAAGGATGTTAAACCTGCAATAAAAAAACAAAACATCTCATCAATTTTGTCGCTGGTTAAAACAGACGGATTAAAAGGCAAAGAGCTTTCTTTTGCAGATGTCGGCGGTCAGGACAAAGTTATAACTGATTTAAAAAAGGGTATATTGTATCCTATTAAGTATCCGGAAGCTTATGAAAATACGATATTAAACCATGGATTTATAATGTACGGACCTCCCGGTACCGGTAAAACTCTTATTGCTCAGGCATTAGCAAACGAAACAAATGCAAATTTCGTAAAACTTAACGGGCTCGAAATGGAGTCAAAGTGGGTTGGAGTATCAGAAGAAAACTGGAGAAAACTTTTTGAAGCCGCACGGGAAAATCAGCCGAGCATTATATTCATTGATGAATTTGATGCGGTAGCTAAAAAACGCGACGGTGGAGACGTTTACGGTGATAAAGTAGTTAATCAGCTGTTAACCTTAATGAGTGATGTTGAAAAGAACGGTGATGATATATTTGTAATAGCTGCTACAAATAAATTAAATATGCTTGATAGTGCGATTACGCGTTCCGGCCGTTTTGGTCAGCACATAGAGGTAAAAGCTCCTGACAGTGTTGAGGGAATTTTGAAAATTTTTGATATCCATACCCGTAACAAATCTTTAGCTTCTGATTTAGACAAAATAAAAATTGCAAAAGAGTTGTTATCTTTGAAAACAACAGGTGCGGATATTTCGCATATTGTTAACGGAGCAAATGAGAATGCGTTTGAACGTGCAGGGATATATAAAAAAATGGAGGACGGTACATTTACAAAAGATGATATAAATGATTTGCGTCTAACCTATGACGACTTTAAAAAATCAATAGATGATTTTGCGCATAAAAACAATAAAACAAACAGAAACCCTATAGGATTTATTAATAAAAAATAGAGATAAGGTTTGAAATTTTTATAATAAATTTTAATTATGATTGAACTGAATATCCTATACTTATAAATTTTAAAAATTGTTTTTAAGCACTTGAATTTTTGTATTCTATACTGTATAATGATAATAGGCTAAGGTATTCTGTGTAATACATGGTCTGTCGGCGGCGGGGAATTCCTCGCCATTTTTTATATAGAGGAGCAATGAGTGAATTAGGAATTTTTATAGACGAATCAGGATTTCTTGAAAAAGATAATATTAAAAACACTGCTGTAAGAGATTTGTATATTGTTTCATTTCTTTTTCATAATAAATCATTATCTATAGGGGATGATATTTATGCTTTTGAAAATTATTTAATTGAAAATCAATTTAAATCGCATTTGCCAATTCATACTATGCCATTAATACGTAAACAAAAGCCATATTCAGAAATGGACAGGGAAACAAGAAAGAAACTATTTCATCACCTTTTTCAATTTATGCGTAAATTAAAAATCAGACATAAAACTTTTGTTTGTGATAAAAAATTTTGTTCAAATAAACAAGCTATTAAGCAAGACTTAGTAGCATATATCAAACAAATGATAATAGATAATTATGAATATTTTAAAAAATTTGATGAAATAGTTATTTATTATGACGAAGGGCAAGATTATTTAACAAAAATTTTAAAAAGTGCGTTTGAGCATTCTTTGAGTAATATTAGGTTTAAAGAAAATGTTTGCCAAGAGGATTACAGACTTCTGCAATGTGCTGATTTAGTTTGTTCTATTGAACTTATTATAGAGCGAAAAGAAAATAACGAACGTATAAAAGCCATTGAGGACTTTTTTAAATCTACAAATAAATTCTATAAAAATTATGTTAAAGCATATAAAGAATTAGAACTATAAATATTTCCTAATTGTTCAATTACTAAGCCAGTTTTTATATTTAAAAGAGGGTTTCAAAAACCTTGAAACCCTCTTTTGATAAATGGTTGCGGAGACAGGATTTGAACCTATGACCTTCGGGTTATGAGCCCGACGAGCTACCAGACTGCTCCACTCCGCGATATTTATTTTTTATCTACATTTTATTATGTAATGCTGAAAATAAAATTGCAACCCCCTATATTCAAAATTCAGGGCAGGCTCTGAATTTGTTTCAGGGGCTGACAATGTTGAGATTCCGAAACAAGTTCGGAATGACGTTTGCCTGTTTCTTCAGTATATCTGGTGTAAACTGCGATATAAGTCCCTAAATTTATAATTATCATCATGTTGAATGCAGGATTAACTTCCTTGTTTTAGCACTTCGGTCAGTTTGTGCACTTTTTAGGGGGTTATATATTCTGATAATTTTAAACAAAAAAGAGTATCTATGTAAGATACTCTTTTTTGTTTTTATTTAGTTTGTACTTTTATATGCCAGCTTTTGCCCTTAACTGTTCCCAGAACCATTTTATGCCTTTATTTGGAGCTTCTATTTTGGCTTCGGTTATATCAGCATTTGCGGTACCTTTGTTTACAACTTTTACGTCTTTGTCGCTGGTAATAGTTCCGTTAACTGTTAAGTTATCGCCTTTGTTAAGGATTACTGCATTACCTGAAGTTGTGTTAATTTCACCGCCAACTGTCATATCACCTTTCATATTATACAATTCAGTCTGGCCGTTTGATGTATTAATATTACCTTCATATGTCAAGCCTTGTTCGCCTGAGATATTTTTAATCAGGTTCTGGCCTGTACCGTCAGCTGTAAATCCTTCTGTTACAGCAATTCCGGTACCGTGTGTGCCGCCTTTGTCTTCTCTTGCAGCAGCATAGAAGCCGTTATTTTCATCAAGTGCTCCGTTGCCATTGTTATGAACTTTTGCTCCAAGGTTAAGTTTTCCGGAGTTTGCAAGAACATTGACACGACCTGAGTGAGAAATTTCACTGTTTACAGTCATATCGCCTGAACCGTAGTTTTTAATGTTAATGTTAGCGAGGTCACTTGAGATTTTTCCGCCGGTTGTCATAGAACCGCCGCCCTGTCTGTTAATAATACCCATATTACCTTCAGAGGTAATAGTTCCGGCAACATTCATATTACCGCTGTAGTTATTAATTGCAGTTTCTCCGCCGCTGGTAATTGTACCTTGAAGATCCATACCATTGCTGCCTGCTGTGGTTGAACCGCTGTGTTTGATGGCAATATTATAGCCGTCATCGGTAATGATTTTAGAAGTTGTACCTGTTGCAATTCCTTTAGAATTTTCTCTTGACCATACAGCAAGGTTTCCGCCTTGTGTTTCAAGTTTGCCGTTAATGTTTAACAAGCCGCCATCGTTATAAACTGTCAAACCGTCATCAATTGCTGTAACATTTCCTGCAATTGTCATACCGTTTGCACCGTAGTTTTTAACTTTTAATTCGCCTTCGGTAGTAATATCACCGTTAATGGTTAAGCTTGAATTTGTTGTAGCATTGTTTTTCACAGCAGTGTTACCATAAGTTTCAATATTTCCATCAACAGTCATGTTACCTGCATAGTTGTTAATTGCAGTCTGGCTTTGAGAAGGATCAACCGGAGAATTAGTAACTTTACCTGAAATTTCCATACCGCCGGTACCGTCATTTCTGATAGAAAGGAGTTTTTCACCGGCAACTTCTCCTGCAGATGCAATTGTTAATTTACCGTTTGCGCTTGAATTTCTGATATGCATATCGCCTTCGTCAACAGAAATTTTACCGTTAATTGTTAAGTTACCGGCTTTGTTTTCAATAGAAACATGTTCGCCTGCTTTAACTCCTGCGATTTCCATACCGTCTGCACCTGTATTTTCAAGTCTGACTTTATGGTCAGTTGAAACTTTATCAGAAGTATTAGAAATTACCATTTTGCCGCCGCGGTTTACAATTCTGACTGCAAAACCGTCTTTAGGAGCTGTAGCACCTGAAACGATACCTGTGATATTCATACCGCCGGCACCTTCATTAACTACATCGGTTTTGCCTGCATTGGCTTTGGCTGTTCCGGAAATTGCCAAAGAACCTTTTCCATTATTTACTATTGCTAAATTACCATTTGTTGTGCTGACATTTCCGCCAACGGAAAGGTTTGTACCTTTTGCCTGATTATAGATATTTAAATCACCCTTTGATTGAGCCGTACCGTTGATTGTTAATGCTCCGGTACCGTTATTGGCAATATCTAATTCACCGTCTGTAGTGAGATTAGCGCCGTTTGCAATGGTTAAATTAGTACCTTTGTTAGAAATTTCAAGATTGTCATTTGCGTTTTTGACTGTTCCTGAAATGTTGAGTTCGCCTGCTTTGTTATAAACATTCAAATCATCTGTAGATTGAAGCAGACCTGAAATTTTTGTACCGTTTGTACCGTTGTTTGTAAGATATAAACCATTTAAACCGTTTGCGCCGTTCACACCTTCATCTTTTCCGGCGATTGCAGCACCGTTTATAACTTTACCTGCAATATCCATACCTGTTGAAGATTTAATCTGAATATTTGAGCCGTTTGCAACAAACTGATTACCTGTTGTAACCATACCCTGAGTATTTACAAGACTATTGAAAAGTGTGTCTGCCTGTGATTTTTGAGTAAAGGCTTGTTGTTGTGCAACTCCGTTTATAATTGCGCCATTTGCACCAACATCAATTTGTCCGCCTCTAAGCTGAACACCGTTTCTTGCAAAGACTTTACCATCTACTGTTATATCTCCGACATTACTTTCATCTGCGCCGTTTAAAAGATGTGATACATTACTTATATTAGTGAAGTTGTTATTGTTATATTCACCAAGTAAGGTATTATATCTTTGATCTGTCGGTGTTGCAACGGATAAAGTGCCTACATTAAGAACACCGCTGGCACCGATTGTCAAGCCTCCGGGGGTGACAAATACTGCATGACCGTTATAGAAATTTCCGTCACGAACAGTATTTAAAATACCATTAATTTCAACTCCGTTTTTTACGAGGTTGATAAATGTTTCAATATTTCTGGCTCCATTTGTGCCATAAAGAAGATTTGCGACATCGCCGTTACCGAGGATAAAGTCCTCATATGCCCTGTAACCGACACCTCCGTTTATTTTTTCCGGATTAATGTCAAAAACTCCACTAGTATTACCTGGCCCTGTTATGCCGGTAATTGTTGAATCTGCATAAACACATGACACAGATAATACTGCTGCCACGGCTGCAATGAAAAGTTGTCTTTTTTTCATAAAGTACTCCTTTTATGTTAAATAATAATATTGTTTACAATTTACACCTGTATTAATATAATAAACCGACGCAAGTTTTTTTTTGCGTGTTTGTGAAGAAATATTAATACATATTTATAATTCATAATTAAACCATATTTTATACTCCTGTTCTTTATTAAAAATTTGTAAAATATTGCACATACATTAATAAAGTATTTTACGGCAATATAATTGCTAAAATTTAATAATTTTTAAGAAATGTTAAGTTGAAATTAACCTTTAAATGCTCCCCAGGCTTTTACGGTGCCTCTTTGGTATTTTACTAAATAATATTTTCCTTTCTCAATATATTCAATCTCTGCCTCCATATAAATTTTTGGTTCATCAGGCGGCATTCCTGCTTTTGCACGGTTTTCATTAGTTTTTTTTCTGTTTTTTTCTTCTTTTTTTAGTTTTTTTTTTACTTTTTTGTTGTTAAGTCTTTCCGGTTCGGCTGCATCTTCTTCAACTTTAAACACAGGTATAAAAGCAAGCGGTTCTTTTGATTCCAGAATTATCAAAAAGTCCCGCGAGTCGGAAAGTGCAAGTTCATAATATCCCGGATTTATTACTCCGCCTGCATTGTCGTATATAGGATAAGAAATAATTAATACCGGATAATCCGAATCTTTAAGAGAATATCTGTATATTGCATCACTGCCGATATAATATCCTGATGTTTCCTGCGGCTGCGGCGGATAAGTTCTGATAGTCTTTTTTTGCAATACGTGTTCGGCAAATATTCCTTCAAACATTTCTAAATCCTCGTAATTAAAAATTTAATTGTATTTTGGATTTCGTCAAACCTTTTGTTCAGAGCATTTTCTCCGCCGATAAAAATAAGCGACAAATATTTTTGGGAATTGCCGGTTTCTCCTGATTTTAAAAGCAGTCTGTAGCTTTCGCGCATAAGCCTTTTTAGTCTGTTTCGCTTAACAGCCCTTTTATGTGTTTTTTTGCTTACAACAAAGCCGGCGCGGGTAATTATTTCCGTCTCTTTTTTTTCATGTCCGGCAAAAAGGGTTATACCGTTTTTATGAATAGAGTGCTTTACTCTATAGGTTGCGTTGAATGCTTTTTTATTTTTTAATCTGTATTCTTTTTTTAACATATTTTTTGTACAACAACACAGCATGCCAAATAATTTTCGGCCTGCTGTGTTAATTCTATTGTAAAATCCTGTTTTGTTAATTATGGATTAAGCACGTTTTTTAGCTGTTATGGCTAATTTATGACGGCCTTTAGCGCGGCGTCTGTTCAAAACTTCCTGTCCGCCCGGAGTTGCCATTCTTGCTCTAAAACCGCTTACGCGCTGTCTTTTTACTTTTGTTCCTTCTAGTGTACGTCTCATTTTTCTTTATTCCTTTTAATTTATATTTGTCGTATAATT
>CALURE010000030.1 GCA_944323095.1 Candidatus Gastranaerophilales bacterium | reverse complement strand
CAGATTGTCGAGGATAATCTATCCTCCTCCATTTTACGCGCACGTGTTGTCATTACAGGGGCCATAGCTGCCAAAATAATACTCATTATTAGCATGACTACCATCATCTCGGCTAATGTAAAACCTAAATGCATAAATTTTTTATGCTTCAATACATCTTTTCCTGCATGAAAAGACAAGTTAGTATTATTCATACTTTCACTCCTTAATATATTTATAATAAATTCATTCCTCAATAATTATTATAAATGATTTTCAGGAGTTTTTCAAGTACAGCAAACATATTATTTTTTTACAAAGCTCAAACCGCCTGCCTCAGTGTAATTTACACAGACTTTATCTCCCTTAACAAATTCATTTTCAAGAATTTTCATAGACATAGGAATTTCGATTAACTGTCTTATTACACGTTTTAGAGGACGCGCACCGTAGAGCGGTTCATAACCTTCACCTGCAAGATAACCTTTTGCATCATCAGTGATTTCCAGTTCAATATCCTGATCAAGCAGCCGTTTTTTCAAAGATGCCAGCTGAATATCCACAATTTTACGCAATTCATCAAGAGTTAATGCTTTAAACATTATAATTTCATCAATACGGTTTAAAAATTCAGGTTTAAATTTTTGTTTTAATGCCTGCTGAATTTCCTGACGTTTTTCGTCTGACGATAAATTTTCATCAAGAATTATGTCGCTTCCGAGGTTGCTTGTCATGATAATTACGGTATTTTTGAAATCAATAAGCCTTCCCTGCCCGTCTGTCAGACGTCCGTCATCAAACATTTGAAGCATCAAATTAAAAATATCCGGATGAGCTTTTTCAACCTCATCAAACAAAACGACAGAATACGGCTTGCGTCTCACGGCTTCTGTAAGCTGTCCGCCTTCCTCGTATCCGACATAGCCAGCAGTTGCACCGACAAGCCTTGATATTGCAGCCTTTTCCATAAATTCAGACATATCAATACGAACAAGTGCATCTTCATTATTAAACAAAATATATGCAAGCGTTTTTCCTAACTCTGTTTTGCCGACACCTGTAGGTCCCAAAAACAGAAAAGTACCTATCGGACGTTTTGGATCCCTCAGCCCCGAACGCGAAAGTCTTATGGCATTTGCAATTTTTGTAACAGCTTCCTCCTGACCTACAACACGTTCATGCATAACCTGTTCCATGCCGATTAATTTTTTTGATTCATCTTCCATAAGACGGTTGACCGGAATTCCCGTCCATTTTGCAACGATTGAGGCAATATCATCTTCGTCAACTTCCTCTTTCAAAAGACGTTTTTTTCCGGCCTGCTGCTGAATAAGCTGTAATTTCTTTTCAGCATCAAGCATTTCGCTGTATTTACTTTCAAGTGAAACCATTTTTTCAGGATTTTTCTTATTCAATTCTATCTGGGCTTTTAATTTTTCAATATTACGTTTTACTGCCGCTGAGGAATCGATAACTTTTTTTTCTTTTTCCCACTGACTTTTTAATGTTTGTATTTTGCTTTCAAGATCTGAGATTTTTTTTGTAATTTTTTCAAGTTTTTTTATAGACTCAGGAGTATTTTCTTTTTCCAGAGCAGTTTTGTTCATCTCCAGCTGAACTTTTTCACGTATAAAAATATCAATTTCTTCCGGCATTGTGTCGATTTCAATTCTCAAAGCGGAAGCTGCTTCATCTAACAAATCTATAGCTTTATCAGGAAGACATCTGTCAGAAATATATCGTTTTGAAAGTTTCACGGCCGCTACAATGGCGCTGTCCATAATTTTAATTCCGTGATAGCCTTCATATTTATCTTTCAAACCTCTTAAGATGCTGACTGTAGTTTCTTCTGACGGTTCATCGGCCAGAACAGGCTGAAATCGTCTTTCCATTGCCTTGTCTTTTTCAATATACTGGCGGTACTCGTCAGTTGTAGTTGCGCCTATAACACGTATTCCGCCTCTTGCAAGCATGGGTTTTAAGAGGTTGCCGGCATCTGCAGAGCCTTCGGACGAGCCGGCACCCATTATGGTGTGAATTTCATCTATAAAAAGCATCAAATCATCTGATTTTTGTTCAACAGCTTCCAGCACGGATTTTAAGCGTTCTTCAAATTCACCTCTGTATGAAGCTCCTGCAAGCAAAGCTCCGAGGTCTAAAGATAAAATTCTGTCATTTCTAAGGCTTTCTGGAACATCACCTGATACAATTCTCTGTGCAAGCCCTTCTATAATAGCAGTTTTACCAACACCCGGTTCACCTATAATGACCGGATTGTTTTTTGAACGTCTGTTTAAAATCTGGATTGTACGTCTGATTTCATCATCACGGCCGATAACAGGATCAAGTTTATTATTTTTAGCAAGTTCGGTTAAATCCGTTGTATATTTTGACAGTGCTTCATCCTGTTTTTCAGGTGCTGCTTTTACATCAGATGCGGAAATTTCTTTTGAGTTACCGCTTTCATCAACAGTCACAATACTGTTAACAACTTCTGTCATTTTTTCATAAAGTTCAAGCCTGTTAATTCCTGACTGCTCCCACAGATGGTTAAGCGTTTTGTTATCAAGTCTGAAAAGTGCAAGAAGAAGATGCTCGATACTAACCTGTGTATCACCGCGTTTTTCCGCTTCTTCCTGAGCCGTTTTCATCAAAACAATAGTTTCTGTTGACAATCTTATGTCAGAAAATTTTCCGCGCGCGAAATACGCACGTTTTGAAACGTAATTATTAAGTCTGTCAACAATTTCAGGGCTGTCAACACCCGCACGCTCAAGCAAAATCTTTGGCAGGTCATTCCCGTCAAGCATTAAGGCAAGCATCAGGTGCTCAGGATTAAGCTCGGGATAATTTCTGGCTACAACTATTGATTTTGCTGATTTTATAATCGCCTGTACATGATCTGTTAAAAGCATTCTCTAATTCCTCTTTTATCAAATTATAAATGCTAAATACAATACAGGCATCATACAATTGTTTGAGACTCACAAAGCGTTTCAACAAGAGTTTCAGCAATTTTTAATGCTTCATTAAATGCGTATTCGTTATTCAGAAAATCTTCGCGTTCTACCCAGCGCGACACAATTTTTCTTGCAAAAGTTCCGACAGCTATCCCGTTGTAGTTTATGCCGCACATATTAGCAAGCTCTGTTGTTCTGGAATTTGTACCGCCTGAAAGCATTATATATACAGGGAGTTTTGCATTCTGAACAATTTCGGCCGTTGCAACAGCCTGCAGAGTCGTTTTATAATCGTCTTTTCCGCCGCTCATCGGAAATCCGTCTGCCTGAACAATTGTAGTAAAGGGTTTGCGGTTTTCAATCATTTTTTTAATAAGCCCGATCATTTTTTCTTCGCTCAAATGCCCTCTGGCAGTACAGATACTTAAAATTCCGTCATAAATTTCGTTTATAAAATTCCATTTTTCAAGTGCTTCATCAATATTTTCACCCATTGCATGAAGTTCTATACAGTCTATTCCTTTTTCTATCAAAGGCGGTAGAACTTCCCGCAAATCAGCATTTTCCGTCTTAAAAGAAATTGCGCCATGCCTGCAAACCGAAAAACATTTTCCGCATCCTATGCAGCGCGGCGCAAGCACTTTGCAGTGCTTTATTGTTTTTTGCGGACAGATTTCTTCACACTTATGGCAGCCCGCACATTTTTCGTAATCAATTTGTGCTTTTCTGACATGAGGATCGCCCTTAATCCCGATACTCACGCACAAATAACCTTCTCTGCCTTGAAGTCCGCGTTTTGCAGCATCAACAATTTCTGGTTTGGCTGATAAATCAAAAAATTTACAGCCTGCGGCAGAATACAGTGCAACAAGTTTTTCAACCTCTAAAGCATCCTCATTTCCGGCGCCGCAAACAAGTTTGAAACACTTATTGCTGTCAAGAAGCTCTTTCAACATATTAATACACCATGTTGTTATAAATTATTTCAGAAGCTTTAACAATAAATTCTTTGCCGAGCGGAGAATTGTGAGGGCGGTTGGCAAAAATTACGACAATATATTTTTTGCCGTTGGGAGCAAACACAATTCCTGCATCACCGAGCATTTTTCCGATATCGCCAGTTTTATGCAAAAATGTTGCATTTGAAGGTATTCCGGCAGCAATAAGGCGGTTGTTGTGAACATGTCCCATATAATCAAATATTTTTTCGCGTGAACTTGTGCTTAAAAATTTCGGATTATCAATATTGTAAAGAATTTGAGCCATATCACGCGCTGTTGAATGGTTTGTCCCTCCTAAATCAGGAAGCCAGGTCTGCACATAAGTATGTTTCAATCCCCATTCCCTAATACCCGAATTAATATCGGTCATAGAACCTAAACGCGCCATAATCATGTTTGTTGCAGAATTATCGGATTCTGTTATCATCATTCGTGCAAGTGTGTCAATTGTATATTTTGAATTTGCCGCCTTAAACTGCAAACTGCCCGAACCTTCTGTCCTGTAATATTCCGTCAAAGGCATTTCATCGTAAATTGTTAGCTGGTTTCTCTCAATTGAACGGAACAGCTGCACTAGTACAGGGAGTTTTATAATACTTGCGGTCGGGAAAATCTCATCCGCATTAATATCTGCATAATTTCCGCTTTCATAATCCCATACATAAACAGAAGGATGAATTGACGGGTATAATGAAGCAAGATTTTTAAGCTGATTTTCAAGTCCTGTAAGTTCAGTCCCCTCAACAAGGGGAGTCATGGCAGGTTTTTTAACCTCTGCCCCAACAAGCGAACGCTCGCCCAGAAACCAGTGGTTTGACAAATAATCAGATGTCGGAAACAATAATTTATGATAATCGGCTTTAACTTCTTTGTATGGTGTCGGGTTAAACATAAACTTAGTAACCTTATTAAACCCGTAAGGCAATATAGTAAGTCCGAGAACAGAAACAACCGCTACGGAAATAATTCTGTGTATCAGATTATTTCTTGCAATTTTTTTAGAATCTGCAGTGCGTCTTAAAGGCACGGTTTTTACGGTACGGGAATTTGTTCTCTGAGTGTAACCCGTATTATAATAATTAACTCTGTATTGATGCCTGTCATATTGTCGCTTTGCTAATTCCGGCATAAATTTATCAATCCTCCCCAAGGGTTCCAAGTAATTCTATTTTACTTTACATAAATTTAAATGGCAAGTTTATTTACATTTTTTTAAGATATAATAATGGAAGATAAGAAGGTAGATAGGAGGGTAAGCTATTTATGTCAGAGGATTGTATTTTTTGTAAAATAATTAACGGGGATTTTAATACAGAATTTGTCTACGAAAACGATTATGCAGTTGTTTTTAAAGATATTAATCCGAAAGCTCCCGTTCATCTGCTTGTGGTTCCAAAGGTTCATGTAGAATCTTTAAACGAGCTGGAAGACAAAAATCTTATGGGCGAATTACTTATGGTCGTCAAAGAAACAACTAAAAAAATCGGTTTAAAATCATATAAAACACTGATTAATACAGGCAAAGAAGCAGGTCAGGAAGTTTTTCACCTTCATATCCACATATTAGGTGAATAATTTTTGCTGCTAATATACACGGCAAAATACCGAACACGGGACACATCTTGCAATGATAAGATTCCGAAACAAGTTCGGAATGACGTTTTACCAAAACTGGTGTAAAATCGTCATGCTGAACTTGTTTCAGCATCTCATATTAACTAGACCCTGAAACGAGTTCAGAGCCTGCCCTGAATTTATTTCAGGGGTGACAATTTAGATATTATTGGTGTAAACTGCGATATAACTACCTTCCTGATTTATAATATTAATTTAAAACTTAATGTTTCAATTATCGTTTGAATATTCATATTCAGGCGGTATTCTTTTTTTGCTGTTTCAATTGCTTTTATATCGGAAATAAGCTTTACTTTCAGAGATAAATTATCAAAATTCATTTTTAATAGAGCTTCAATATAATTCTGCATCTGCGTAAAAACCTCCAACGGATCGACCATTTTTGCAATTTCAAGAATTTTGTCATTAAAATCCAGAACTTCATTCCTTTCAAGCTCAAGATACCCGTCCATAGCATCTTTTACAAGAGAAAAGCTCCTGTCCTCCTCTTTCATTGACGGAACATAAAAACACTGTGCACGCGACACAACAGTTGTTATCATATCTGATTTATCTTTTGTCAGAAAGAAAAATGTTGTGTTTGATGGCGGTTCTTCAAAAGTTTTCAATAAAGCGTTAGCGGCATCTGCCTGAAAATTCAACTGATTAAGCCCCTGAATATTTCCTTCTTTATCTCTGTCGCAAAAGATTAAAACTCTGTGGTAATCAGAAGTTACAAGAAGGTCATTTTTAATCATCCTTGCCTGATCAATTGAAATTACGGTTTTTGATGTGTCGTCAGAAGGTTTGTTGTCAACTTTTGAAATCGTCAAAACGGCAGGATGATTGTTCTCTCTAATCCAGCGGCAATTGAGACACTGACAACTTTGAGTATGGTCTCCGGTACAATTTAGCATTCTTGCAATCTCAAGCGCCATCTCGTACTGCGATTGAATATCCGAGCCGTAAAAAAGAATACAATGCGCAATTTGACGGCTTTCTGATGCTATGCCGTTATCAAAATATTTCATTAAAAACGGATATTGTTCTCTTAGATTTAACCTTTCAACCATTCAACTTTTCAACCTTTCAACGAAACAACGCATTTTCCACCTCTTTTTCAACATCAAGCACAAGTCCTGATTTAATCCTGTATTCCGCATCTGTCAAATTTTCTTTGAGTCTGACTAAATCACGAAGGTTATTTTTTTTGAGTTTTTGCAAAGTTAATTTAACAACATACTCATGCATGCCTGTCATTCTTGAAAGCTCCATCGGTGTCGCGCTATTAGCTTTTGCTTTCAAAATTATCCAGCGTCTGAGCATTGTCTGCAATGTAGACAAAATTTCAAGCGGGTATCTTGTGTCAAGCAGCTTTCGGTATTCAAGAAGCGCTCTGTCTTTCTCGTTTTCCATTAAAAAATCAGAAAACGCAAACAAATCCTCATTGGAAATACAAATTTCCCGTACCATGTCGGCTGTTACAATATCTTTCGGATAGGCAAAAAGCTTGAGTTTATCAAGTTCGCTGTCTATCTGGCGAAGATTGTTTCCTATTTGTGAAATTATTGCAGTCAGTGCATCTTTATCAAGTTTTATTCCTTTAGCTTTTCCCTGCTTAATAATCCAGCTTTCAAGCTCGGCTGTTTTATATGTCGGAATAACAGAGCATTCCATCGCGTTATATTTTTTCAGAAGTTTGAAGAATTTTTTACGGCTGTCGAGTTTTTTCCCCTCGTTTCTTGGAAGCTGCGCAGCAAAAACTATATCAAGGTTTTCGTTATTACATTCAAGCGCACTCTCGATTTCTTTAATTTCTTTATCTTCAAAAGTCTTAGAAAAATAATCAAGACAGTTGATTACAATAAGCATTTTCCCGAACATCATCGGCTGTGAACGAAGAATTGCAATTAAATCCGGAAATTTCGGATTGTCATAAGACTTGAATGACATTTCAAGAAAATTCTTATCGAGCCCTTTTTTAAGTTTGCCGATTTCCTGTTCTATATTGTAATCTTCTTCGCCGTAAAAAAAGTATACTGCCATATATATTTATTTTTTTATTATTGTCATCCTGAATTTATTTCAGGATCTTGCATAGATTCTGAACCAGATTCAGAATGACGTAGCTGACAAAAAATAAAATTCTTCCTCATTTTAACTTTCAATCAATAAGCTTGCGCCGATGACACCTGCTGTGTTTCCGAGTTCTGCAGGAACTACTTCCACAACAGAACCTGCAACTTTCATTGCGCGTTTCAAAAGAGTTTCTTTCAACGGTGCAAGAAGAAAATCACCTGCTTCTGCAACTCCGCCGCCGACAATAATTTTTTCGGGATTTAAAAGGTTAACAACGCTTGCCATACCTATTCCTATATATTCACCCATTATTGTAAAAATTCTTTGTGCAACAGGGTCACCTGCTTTTGCAGCTTCGCAGACTATGTAAGGTGTAATTGCTCCGCCTTCTGCCATTTCTCTGAACTTAGCGGATTTGCCGCCTCTTATATAATCGTTTGCCATAGCAACAATAGAAGGACCTGAAGCAAAAGCTTCCAAACATCCTGTATCTCCGCATCCGCATAAAGGACCGTCATGCATTTGAAGTTTGATATGACCAATTTCACCGGCCGCATTTGAAGCGCCCCTGACGAGTTTTCCGTTAACAATCAAGCCTGAGCCGATACCCGTGCCAACTGTAATACAGATAAGGTTTTCACATCCTCTGCCTGCGCCGTAATTGAGTTCACCGAGCGCTGCACACCTTACATCGTTGTCAACACGTGTAGGCACATGAAATTCATCTTCAATAAGCTTTGCGATAGGAACTTCCACCCACCCCGGAATATTAGGGGCATTTCTAACTATCCCTGCTTTGTAATCAACCTGTCCGGGGAAGCCAAAGCCTATTCCTTCAATATCTTTTGCAGAAAGTTTTGTTTCTTTAAGCAGGTCATGTATTGCCTGTTTAATATTTTCCACAGTATATTCATAACCCATTTCCGCACGTGTGGGAACAGAGTTTGAATATTTTATTTCACCTTTATCATTAACAAGCGCAATTTTAACATTTGTTCCGCCAACATCTATACCAATTCTATTCTTTCCCATATTTATTTCTCCCTTTTATCTGATATTAATTATTATATTACAAAAAAAGATGATTTACATAATAAATATTAGAAGTGAACAGGAAATATTTAAGAGATTACAAAACTTTTACAATATTGAATTATATTTTAATAATAAGTATAATAATACAATTACAAGGTCAGGAGAGAACAATAATGGAAACAAAAGAGCTTAGAATGCCCCCCCCCCGAGTCTAAAATCCGCATTTGACAAGCATTTTGGAAGTTTAAAAAAAGAGAAAAAACTGATAATTTTATTTTCTGTTATAATTTTTTTGATTGCATTTTTTATAAGAGTTTTTTATATTTCCGAAAAAGCAGGAATTCATATTGACGAAGGTTTTACACATGTTATTTCTTCATTTATAGATTATCAGTACAAAAAAAATTTTGAAACCGGAAAGATTTATACAGGCAAAGAGCTAAAATCTACGGTATTTAAAAACAACACAACTTTAAAAGATGCACTAAAAGACGCTATAGCTTTACGCAAAAATAACAACGGCAATAAAGACCACACACCGCTTTATCATACTTGTTATTTATTATGGACTCACGGCGGCAGTGAAGTGTTAACCCCGAAAGAATTCATAAACAAGGGATGCAGTCTGAATCTTCTATTTTTTATACTGGAATTTTTTATAATGTATAAAATTTTACAAAAACTTTTTCCTGACAGCCCTGTTATTATTGCAGGACTTGCCGCAGCTTTTCTTTCCACAGGAAGTATCTCAAATACATTATTAATAAGACTATATTAAATGCAGGAGCTTGCATTTGTATTTCTGGCATATGTTTTTATTGAAAATTTTCAAAAAATTAGTGTAAAAGAAAGTATTATTAATTCTAAAAACGGAATTTTTATTGCTTTGGGCACTGCCTTTTCAATGCTCACAGGATATTATGCCGGCATTTACATATTTCTTCTGGGGTCAATTCTAATATTTTTATGCATTAAAAACAAAATGTACAAAAATTTATTATTTTTATTCAGTTGTCTGATACCAGCTGTAATCTTAATTTTCGCATTTTATCCGGGATTTTTAAAAGGATTTAGAACTTATCAATTTAACGATGCAGCTAATCAACTGATTGTTACAGATATAAAAATTATAAGAGATAGTTTATATATAAATTTACAGCATGTATTTAACATTCTCGTAAATTATTTATTATATATTCCGCTCCTGTTCGTGTTAGCATTTAGTTTATTTGAAAAAAAAGAGAAATATAATAAACTGTCTTTAATCCTCATAATAATCGGGTTAATATTTTCAGCAGGAATTATACACATTGCACCGTTCAAAGTTATGCGCTATATAGCACCGGTATTTCCGTTAATAAGTTTAATTATCCCGATGATGTTGTTTTCCGTAAAAAACATCTGCCGTACTATTTTGATACCTGTAACATTGTTAATAATACTTATAAACGCTCTATTTCCGTATTCCACAATCGGCTATGACAAATCCCCGCAATTTACTGATAATAATTATTTTAGAGCAAAAATAGAAAACATAAATGATCTTGATTTCAAGGAATCAAAATTCATGCTAAAACCGGACATCCCCGTAATCATTGTAAATAATCCGAACTGGCCTTACTGCTTAAATCTCATATTTAATATGCCAGATGAACAGAAATATGAATTTGTTAATGATATAAACAAAATTCCTGACAAATATAATCATTATTTTCTTATAATAGAAAAACCATATGTAAAATCCGAACCGCGGAAATTTAATCTTTCCAAACAGTATATAATAGCTGACAAGTTTAGCCCCGCAAGATTTGACGGGTATGAAATAATAAAAAAATAAAGACAATTTTTAATATCTGAATTTTTGTTGTAAAATATTAATTGTAAATAGTATTACTCAAAAAAAGGAAGAGAAATATGGAAAAACTTTCACCGTTACAAATCGAAAGATTAAAGTATCAGCCAAAACTTCCGTCAAGCCTTGCTAACGGAATTAACAATCTTGAAATGGCTGAAGGTTCCGCAACTCAATCAGTCAGAGATCAGGAACAAATTCAAAATTTATTCAAAAATACATACGGCAAACCCGTTGTAACTTTTAGCACTTCTTCTTCTGCCAGATCTTCGGAAGTAAGAAATGTGGGAGTAATTCTTTCAGGCGGACAGGCTCCCGGAGGCCACAACGTAATCGCAGGTTTATATGACGCTTTAAAACAGGCAAACCCTTCAAATAAACTTTACGGCTTTTTAGGCGGACCTTCCGGTATTATTGACGGCAAATACGTTGAATTTGACGACAAATTCATCGACGCTTACAGAAATACAGGCGGATTTGATATTATCGGCTCAGGCAGAACAAAACTTGAAACAGAAGAACAGTTCCAGAAATCATGGGAAGTCTGCAAAAAACTTAATATCTCAGCTGTTGTTATCATCGGCGGAGATGATTCAAACACTAACGCTGCACTTTTAGCAGAATGGTTTGTTAAAAATAACGCAGGAATTCAAGTTATCGGCTGCCCGAAAACTATTGACGGCGACTTGAAAAACGAGCAGATTGAAATTTCTTTCGGATTTGATACTGCAACAAAAACTTATGCAGAACTTATCGGAAATATTCAGAGAGATGCAAATTCCGCTAAAAAATACTGGCACTTTATAAAAATTATGGGCAGAAGCGCTTCTCATGTTGCACTGGAAGCAGCTTTGCAGACTCAGCCGAACATAACTTTGATTTCAGAAGAAGTTGAAGAAAAGAAAATGTCTCTTGAAAGCATTATTAACTATATGTGCGATATTATAGTTAAACGTGCAGATATGGGTAAAAACTTCGGTATCGCAATAGTTCCGGAAGGTTTAATCGAATTCATCCCTGAGATGAAATCAATGATTTCAAATCTTAACGATATTATGGCTTCTCTGGAAAACGATCCTGATTTTGTGAACGCTACAACAATTCGTGATAAATTCGATATTGTTGAAAACAGACTTGACCCTGCAAATGCTAAAGTTTACAATTCACTTCCTGCACTTATCAAAGGTCAGTTATTAGCAGACCGCGATCCGCACGGAAATGTTCAGGTATCAAAAATTGAAACCGAAAAATTGTTAATTGAAATGATTTCAACAAGACTTGATGAATTAAAATCTCAGGGAGACTACATCGGCAAATTCAATCCGCAGTCTCATTTCTTCGGATATGAAGGCAGATGTGCATTCCCGTCAAACTTTGATGCTGATTACTGCTATTCTCTTGGCTTTAACGCATTTGCATTAATCAATTTCGGTTTGACAGGTTATTTGTCATCAGTAAGAAACCTGACAGCACCTGCTTCTGAATGGATTGCAGGCGGTGTTCCTTTAACAATGATGATGAATATGGAAAAACGTCACGGAGAAATGAAACCTGTAATTCAAAAAGCACTTGTAAAACTTGACGGTCCTGTTTTCAAACAACTTGAAGAAAACAGAGAAGACTGGGCAATGAATGACAGATATTTATTCCCCGGAGCTATCCAGTATTTTGGCCCGTCATGCGTTTGCGATGTAACTACATGCACTCTTAAATATGAAAGAGCAAAAGAACTTGTAAACGCATAAACCTTAATAAATTAACACTTAAAACAGCTCCCTTTATATTTTTTAAGAGAGCTGTTTTAAATAATTAAAAACTAAAATTAAATTCACTATTAAAGGAAATTATAAAAAGATATGGCAAAAAACATTAGACACGTTTACATTGAAACAATGGGCTGCCAGATGAACAAGTCTGACACTGAAAGAATGCTCGGCATGCTCTCTTGCACAGGATATGAAGAAACAAAAGACCCCCAAAATGCAGATTTATTAATGGTTAACACATGCTCAATCAGACAGTTAAGCGAAGATAAAGCATTCAGCCAGCTAGGAGTCTGGGGAAAATGGAAACAAAACAAACCAGAATTAAAAATAGGAATATGCGGATGTGTTGCACAACAAAAAGCAAACAAGGTTTTTTCAAGAGCCCCGTATGTAGATTTTGTCCTCGGGACGCATAAAATTTATTCGCTCCCTGATGTTATTAAAAGAATTAATACCGGTGAAAGAGTGTGCGAATGCGAAGAAACAAATCTCCCGACGCAAAACGAAAAAGGCTATCCGATTAAACGTGTAAAATCAACTAATGCTTGGATAAACATAACTGAAGGATGCAACAACTTCTGCACTTACTGCATTGTGCCTTATACAAGAGGCCGTGAACGCTCCAGACTTCCGGAAGTTATTATCAAAGAAGCCAGAGATGCACTTAATTCTGGCTTTAAAGAGATTACGCTTCTGGGACAGAATGTCGACAGTTACGGCAAAGATTTTCCATCCAAACAAACTTCTCGTCCAGAACTTGCAGACTACCGGCTTGCTAACCTTTTAAGAGATTTGAATAATCTTGAAGGGAATTTCAGAATACGCTTTGTAACTTCCTACCCCACAGATATAACAGATGAACTTATTCAAACCGTTGTTGAGCTTGATAAGGTCTGTGAATACTTTCATATTCCGATGCAGTCAGGCAGTTCGCAAGTTCTAAAAGCAATGAACAGACGATACGACAGAGAAACTTATGCAAAAATTGCTGCAAAAGTCAGAAAAATGGTGCCGGACGTAACAATCACAAGCGATTTTATAGCAGGTTTTCCGGGCGAAACAGAAGAACAGTTTGAACAAACTCTCACAGCAATTGATGAATTTGAACTGGATTACTGCAATGTTGCGGCATATTCTCCGCGTGAAAAAACAGTAGCTGCCAAATGGGTCGATAAATTTATTCCGGAAGATGTGAAAGACGAAAGATTTCAGCGCTTAAATAAAAAAGTTCAGGAAAACTGTCTTAAATCAAATTCTAAATATATCAACCGCGAAATGGAAGTTCTGGTAGAAAGCTTTTACAAACATAAAGGCCAATTAATAAATACGGGCAAAACAAGAAATTTTAAAACAGTACACATTCCCTGCAGCAAAGATTTAACAGGAGAATTTGTAAAAGTAAAAATAACAGGTGCAAAAACCTGGTATCTTCAAGGAGAATTGGCGCAGACCTAACGCTTCCCATTCCTCAGAGGGGGCTAATGCAATGATTGTTGTTCGACTCTCGCTTTCGCTCGTGGCTCCGCTCAATCAAAATTTTCCTCGCGTTAAACGGCACCGTTCGCAATTAAAGCGAAAAGCGCGGTTTTCGCTTATAATTGCTCAACTGTCGAAATACTACGTATTTCTCCTGCCTCTGCTCGGAAAATATTAATTTTTTGTTTATTTTTTTAAGATTTGAAAAAAAAGATGTTATAACATAAATATAATTAATGGAAGGTAATAATTTATAGTAAAGGAGATAATTAATTATGGCTAAAACAATTGGTAT
>CALURE010000029.1 GCA_944323095.1 Candidatus Gastranaerophilales bacterium | reverse complement strand
AGCTAAAATACTCAAAACAATTCTTTGCCCAACAGGGGCACTATTACTGCCCGAAATGCGGATA
The DNA here is from genome assembly GCA_944323095.1 of Candidatus Gastranaerophilales bacterium. Taxonomy (GTDB): domain Bacteria; phylum Cyanobacteriota; class Vampirovibrionia; order Gastranaerophilales; family Gastranaerophilaceae; genus Stercorousia. The sequence goes on along the minus strand of CALURE010000029.1, from coordinate 14,080 downwards.
CAAAAGACCTGACTGCAATTATCCTGCCGATGTAAAAGTTTTTAACGATTATTCTATAATTACGGTCAAAAACAGAGGATTATCGTTTGAATTTACAGTAAACCTCTCAGGTCTTTACAATGCATATAATGCACTTGCGTCTATTGCTTTTGCGTTTGAAAACGGCTTAAATCAGGAAGAAATTCAAAAAGCGCTTGATACATACCATGCTATTTTCGGACGGACAGAAAAACGTATGATTAACGGAAATCAAACAGTAATTCAGCTTATCAAAAATCCGACAGGCGCAAGTGAAGTTTTGAAAACCGTTGATTTAAACTCTAATATCGTAATTGCAATTAACGATAACTATGCAGACGGAAGGGATATTTCCTGGCTGTGGGACAGTGATTTTGAACAATTGAAAAATGCGCAGAAACTTGTCATAACATCAGGCACCCGCGCAAACGATATGGCATTAAGATTAAAATATGCAGGAATTCCGCAGGAAAAAATTATCATTGAACCAAATATAAAAAAAGCAATTGATAAGGCTACAATGGATGGCAAAACAACTATATTGCCGTCATATACAGCGCTTTTAAAATTAACAAAAGAAAGTAAATAATTTCATTCTGAACTTGTTTCAGGATCTCAGATATAAGGAGGTAAAAATGTTATTAGGCGTAAATATAGATCATATAGCAACATTAAGAAATGCAAGAGGCGGTGTTGAACCATCTGTTGAAAAAGCTGCAGAAATTGCAGAAGAAAACGGCGCATCATCTATAACAACTCATTTGCGCGAAGACAGACGACATATAAAAGATGAAGACGTATATTCATTAATTAACAAACTTAAAACCCGTTTAAATCTTGAAATGGCAATGGCAGAAGATATTCAAAAAATCGCCCTTGATATAAAACCGTATTCAATCTGCCTTGTCCCCGAAAAACGTCAGGAAATCACGACAGAAGGAGGTCTTGATGTCGCAGGGCAGCTTGACAAGGTTACAGAATTTATAAAACCTTTGCTGGATGCCGGTATTATCGTAAGTTTGTTTATTGATCCCGATGAAGAACAGGTCAAAGCTTCTGCAAAAACAGGGGCACAATTTATTGAACTTCATACAGGCACATATTCAGAATGCTACGGCTATGAAGAGGAAGAACAGGAATTTCAAAAACTGAAAAAATCAGCAGAATTAGCACAGTCTTTAGGCTTAAAAGTCAATGCAGGACATGGACTAAATTATGAAAACGTTCACAGGATGCATGAAATCAATGGACTGCACGAATTAAACATCGGACACAGCATAATTTCACGCGCGGTATTCACAGGTCTGCCTGAAGCTGTAAGCAAAATGAAAGGTTTAATAGAATGAAATCAGAAAAAGAAATTATAGAAGAAATGTCTCAGGTAGTCGAACAAATGAGGTTAGATGATATTGAAGACAACCCTGATATTATAGATGAATACTTTGACTGCGACTGCTGCGGGAAAAATAAGTGCCTTGCAGGCTCTATCGAATATGAAGGCTATCGTCTCTGTAACGATTGCGTACTTCTGGCTGAAACCGCTTTTGCACTCAATAAAATAAAATCCGTTAAAGAACTTATTGCCGCAATAGAAGATAAACACCTTGAAGAACTGGCAAATTTCGTGAAAGAAGAAGAAAAAAGGCTTAATAACTAAAAGTTTAACACAGTCTCAAAAATTAAGCCTTTAGTATAATACTTTTATAAAACTAATACTAAAGAATTAGTAATATTTCTTTACATATAGTTAAAAAGAATTAGTTCGCGGGTATATATATAATATAAGAGAGAGCTTGTTGAGAAGAGCTGAAACTAACAATACATATATAATTCATAAGCATGACGAGTTTGAAATCGCAACCTCGTCATTTTTCTTGTATTAAGCAGATAATAAAAATTATGTATCAATATTTGTTGCGTAAACTGCGTTAGCTTCTATGAAATTTCTTCTTGGATCCACCTTGTCACCCATAAGAATATCAAACAACTGATCACAAAGCATTGCATCCTCTACATTTACTTTCAGGAGCGTTCTTGTTGCAGGATCCATTGTTGTTTCCCACAACTGCTGCGGCATCATTTCTCCTAACCCTTTGAAACGCTGTATCTGCAAACCTTTTGAACCTCTGTCATCAATAAATTTTTGAAGTTTTTCAAAAGAATTTATTTCATACTGCTCGGTATCTGTTTCAAGAATTAATGTATCTTCTTCCTCAATTAAGAAATCTCTTATTAACGGGTAAGAAGCTTTTAACCTCTTATATTCAGAACTTTTTATTATATTCTGGGTAATCAAAACATGTTCTTCCTCATTAAAGTTAAGCTGAATAGCATATTTAGCATTTTCAGGATTGTATTTCAATGAGCAGATATAATTGGCAGCTTCCTGAATATTATAGTTTTTAGCATGATCTTGCAGATAATGATTTAAGTATTCAATAACTTCGTTCATTTTAGCCTGATCTTCAAAATATTCAGGTTCTATATTTGATCGGACAAGTCCTCTTAAAACAACTGCCGGATAAAGGTTCAAAATTGGGTTATTATAAGAATTGTAGAATGTTGACATGTTTTTGATAAGTTCAAGAAGTTCATCACCTGTTTTCACCCTTGACTTAGTCTTGTCAGACAAACTTAAATTCTTAATACCGCGTTCTTTAAGCATTTTATCAAGAGCATGTTCATCATACAGATATTCTGAAGTTTTACCCTGAGTAACCTTAAATAACGGCGGCTGTGCAATATACACATAACCGTTTTCAATTAAAGGTCTTGCATAACGGAAAAAGAATGTTAATAAAAGTGTTCTGATATGAGCACCGTCAACATCGGCATCGGTCATGATAATAATTTTATGATAGCGCAATTTTTCAAGGTCAACTTCATCAGGATTACGGCTGATATTTATGCCAAAAGCCTGTACCATTGACTGAATTTCGTTATTACCGTAAATTTTATCAAGTCTGGCTTTTTCAACGTTAAGAATTTTACCTCTCAAAGGCAGAATAGCCTGAAACATTCTGTTTCTGCCCTGTTTTGCAGAACCACCTGCGGAATCACCCTCAACTATATAAATTTCGCATTTTTCAGGCTCTCTGTTTGAACAATCTGCAAGTTTTCCGGGTAGTGTTGAATTTTCAAGAACGGATTTTCTTCTTGTTAATTCTCTTGCTTTTCTTGCAGCTTCTCTTGCTCTTTGAGCCTGCAGAGTTTTTTCTATAATAATTTTTGCAATTTTCGGGTTAAATTCCAACCACTCCTGCAATTTGTCACGCACAGCATCTTGAGTGGCGCCCATAGCTTCTGCATTACCCAATTTTTCTTTAGTCTGTCCTTCAAATTCAGGATTAGGAATTTTAACACTTACAATTGCAGTCAAACCTTCTCTGACATCTTCGCCTGAAAGATTTTGATCAGAATCTTTCAAAATATTATTTTTTCTGGCATAGTCATTAAACACACGTGTCAGGGAGTTTCTAAATCCTGTCAAATGAGTACCGCCTGAATGTGTATTAATATTGTTCGCAAAAGATAAAACACTTTCACTGTATGCATCTGTATATTGCATTGCAACTTCAATCTGCATACCGTCAACAACTTTATCAATATAAATCGGTTTGTCATGCAAAACATTTTTATTCTGGTTTAAGAATTCTACATAACTTGCAATACCGCCGACATAGTGGAAAACTTCCTGATCACCTGTTGCGCCGTCAATAAAAACAATCTTTAAACCTTTATTCAAAAAAGCCATTTCACGCAATCTGTTAATTATAACATCTTTATCAATTTCTGTTGTTTCGGTAAAAATTTCAGGATCTGGCCAGAAAGTAGTCTTTGTACCGGTTTTATCGGTTTCACAGACTTTTTCAACAGGAGCAACGGGTTCGCCTCTCATATATTCTTGCCGCCATACATATCCCTGTCTTGAAACTTCAACAATATATTTTTCAGAAAGAGCATTTACAACTGAAGCGCCAACACCGTGAAGACCGCCAGACACTTTATAGCCGCCGTCACCGAATTTTCCGCCTGCATGAAGTACTGTATGAACGATTTCCAGAGCTGATTTATTTGTCCCGGGCTTAATATCAACAGGAATGCCGCGGCCGTTGTCTTCTACGGTAACGCTGTTATCTTTATTCACTGTTACATAAATATCAGTACAAAAACCGGCAAGAGATTCATCAATAGAGTTATCAACAATTTCATAAATACAATGATGCAACCCTCTCTGGGAAGTTGAACCAATGTACATACCGGGTCTCATCCTGACGGCTTCAAGTCCTTCCAGCACACGAATATTGCTCGCATCATATGATTGTGAAGTTTTAGTTTCTATAGACTCATCATTATCAGGGAGATCTACAACTTCAACTTTTTCTGCACCGTTAGCCTGTGTGTTTTGTTCATTTGTTATTTCAGTAATTCCATCTGACATAAATTTTATTCTCCCCTTAATTAGTCTAATTCCCTTGATAATATAATAACACAAACATACAATTTTTGTTAATTTATAACAAAAATTAATTTTTAAAACTATTGAAAATATCTGCATCATGCTTTATAATAATTTAAGGAAGGCTCTGCATATCAAACCACGGGGGTACACATTGCTAAAACATTTGAATATAAAAAAAATATTCACAGAATTTACTCTGACAGAAGATGCTGTGCAGGTTAATACTTGTGACAATATTCGTCATGCAGCATTCACTCTGGCAGAAGTGTTAATCACACTGGGCATAATCGGAGTTGTTGCAGCAATGACCATGCCATCTTTGATTAATGAAACGAGAAACAAACAGCATGTTGTTGCTTTTAAAAAAATATATTCAAATTTTTCTAATGCAATAAATTTATTTAAAGCTGATAAAGGATGCGAAGGTATTGATGTTGCATCTTGTATCGAAAGTCTCGGATACGGAGATAACAACTGTGACGCATTCGTAGAAGTTGCAAAAAGAATGAATTACAGCATGATGTCCGAAAACGGCGCCGGAGCAAAAGGATGGGTAGCTGATGAGAGCTTTAATTATTACGGAGACAAGGTCTCCAACGGATACGGGATGGTTAATGCAACAGGGACAGGCTGTTTTTATGCACTGCCTGACGGAACTGTTATGAATGTAGATGTCGATCCTACAGCTTTTAAAGTCTTTGTTGATACTAATGGCAAAAAAGGACCTAACAGAATGGGCAAAGATGTTCATACTTTTACAGTCGGATGCGGTGATATGGATGCAGATCTCATATCGTTATGTATCGCGACACAAAAAGATATTTTCCCGTATGTCAGCGGTACATTCCCGGAAGATATAAGAAAGGGACTGTGTACTTTAGAAGCATATCTTCAGGGTGGCTGCACAGATGCTAATATGTATCCAAATCAAGACGGGGGAGCATCTCCTTCAATGTACATTTTAACAATGGATAAACTTCCGGATTATAGAGAAATTGCCGGAAAAGTGTCAGGATTTAAACCGTAAAATCCCCTTATTGAGGAATAAAAAAAACAATTATCTTCTTTAAATTATATTTGTACAATTTAAAGGAGTATATTTTATGTCTAAAAACTTGTTAAAATCCATAGGAAAAATTATTGAAGAAAGCGGCACAAATAAAATTACGATTTTTACAGGCCATTTAAAAATTGACGGGAATTTATACCAGCCCGAAGGCAGATGCGAAGAATGCCATGATGACTTTATTACATTAGAAAATGCGCTTGTGTGCAGACTTTCAGATTACTGCACATGTGATGATGACGAATGTAAATGCAATGATTATGTATGTTTTAAATATGATTGGCTAAATATTGCAATAGATAAAATTGTATCTTTTAGCATTGTTCAATAAATTAATCTGAAAAACCAAAGCCTGCCGCTTGTTTTAACCGGCAGGCTTTATATTTTAATTTTTTTCATAGCCGACGGTATTTTATCGGCGGTCTGACTCGATACTCAATAAAATCCATCATTGCCTAATGTTTCAAATATTTGCTTTCAGGAGTTATTTTTTACTGAGCATCATCTTTGAAAGGACATCTTTTGCTGCTTGGAGCTGGGCATCATTATTGGTTTTAACATCTTTAATGCTGAATTCAACCTTAATATCCGGCGAAATTCCTTTTTTGTTTATATCAGTTCCTTTCGGAGTCAGGTATTTCGCTACTGTCAGGTTTAAACCTGTTTCGTTAGGCAGGGGAATTATTTTTTGAACCATGCCTTTGCCATAAGTTTTAGTCCCGAGAAGCTTTGCTTTATTGTAATCCTTGAGTGCGCCAGAGAGAATTTCGCTTGCGCTTGCAGAATTACCGTCAACAAGTACAACGGTGGGTTTTGTAATCCCGAATTCTGTATCCTGCGCGTTAATGTCATATTTGTAACCGTTTCGTCCTACTATACTCACAATATTTTTTCCTTCTGGAATAAATAAATTCGCAATAAATATTGCATTTGGAAGAAGTCCGCCGGTATTTCCTCTTAAGTCAAGGATTAAACCTTGCGTGTCTTTAGTTTTTTCCAGAGCTTCCATAAACTCGTTAGGGGCTGTTGAACCTATAAAACTTGTTATTTGTATATAACCGATGTTTTTGTCTACAATTGAACTTTTTACGGTTTTTATTTTAATTTCCTTACGCATCACTCTTTTAATAAGCTTATCTTTGTTACGCAGAATTGTTATATTAACAAAGCTGTTTTCTGGTCCGCGGACAAGATTTGCAACTTCTGACAGCGTAAGTCCGTTAACTTCTTTCCCGTCGATTGCAAGAATTATATCTTTAGGCAGAAGATTTGCAAATTGTGCCGGAGTTCCCTCCATAACGTTTACAATGTGAATTTTTCCGGCAATAGAAGTTATATTTACCCCGATTCCTGTAATTTTAGAACTTATTGATGTATTCTGCTCGCTGTATTCTGGTTTTGACATGTAGCGGGAATACGGATCGTCAAGGCTGGCAAGCATTGTATCTATTGCAACTTTTGCATCGTCATCGTTTTTTATTTTTCCGTGATAATGCTCTTTCCACCGTCCCCATGCCTGATTGTTTAATTCTGAATCGTAATAATTATCCCTGATTATCTTCCAGGTATTGTCAAAAAGTTTTTGTGATGAAACTTTGTCATGATCAACCATATCGGGTGTTTCACTGACTTCTATATTACCCGTGCCTAAAAATACTTTATTCATCACAAGAAGTATGAGTATTAAACTTGCGAAAATGATTGCCTGACGTTTTTTCATACGAATATTTAACATCAAGAAATTTTTTTAATCAATATACTTTTTAAGTAGTTTATAAGGTTAATTTTTTTATTACAAATCTTCAAATCCGGGTGATGTTGAAGGCAGATTTTTGTAACCTTCATTAGACATTACGGTCTTTTTAATATACTTATTTGAATATCCTCCGCGTTCAAAAAGTTTTTTGAGCATATTTTCTCTTACAACAAGCGGATGAATTTCATCATTGCTTTCAGGATAAAGTTTTGATATTTCATACCATACTGAAGCTTCCATTGTCCATGCATAAGTTTCTTCCGCCAGTGAATTGAATTCATCCTGATGCAGTGCTTCATGGGACAAAAGTGCCGCAAGTGCTCCGGGGGGAGCATCTTTGTGACGCGGATTTATATAGATAAAAAGCTGTTTATTTTTTTTCCAGCCCAGTGCATCAAATTTTGCATAATCCGGATTAATTGTTCCGAGATCTCTAAATTCAATTTTTACGGCCCGGCCTGAAAGATTGTTTCCGAGTATCGCGTTTCTGGAAAATTCACCGTTTGTACCTTTCAGCATGTCAAGAGCTACATATATAACTTCATCTTTGCCGACGGATTTATAAATCGGTTTTATCTGTTTTATGTAATTGCTGTCATATTTTGCAGGATAAGTTTTTGGCATTTCTATTAAGGCTTCCTCTTTGCCTGCAGAAAATGCCGGAAGTGCCAGAATTATTGCGGTTATACCTGCTATTGTATATTTTAATCTTTTTCTATCCACTAATATCCTCCCTTAAAAACTACTTATGTAGCAGATAATAGTATTATAATTACATTATTTTTTTCGTCAAATTTTATTTAGAATTTCTGTTTAATGCCGCAAGTTCTTTGAACAAGATTTTGTATTCCGTATCAGCAGAAATTGATTCTGCTTCTCTTGCATACTGTAAAGCTGTTTTGAAATCCTCTTTTTCTTTGTATATTCTGCCCATTTCTGCGTAATATTCAGCATTGCAAGCATCATACATAATTGCCCTTTTCATACATTCAACAGCTTCGTCATAATCTTTTTCCTGTTTTCTTACAAGTGCCAGATAATAATAACCTTCCGAAAAATTCATATCAAGAACAATTGCATTTTGTGCAAACTCTTTTGCCTGCTCATAATCTTGTTTTTCATATGATGCTTTTGCAGCTGCTGTGTAGGCTGGTACATAATTTACATTTTTTTCAATGATATTTTTAGCTGTTTCTATAGCTTTATCATACTTTTTTTCTGCCGTATAAATACCGGCAAGACGGCACAGGTAGTTCAAACTGTCCGGAGATTGCGATATTGCCTGTTTTATTGTATTTTCAGCTTTTTCATACATGGATAATTCCGTGTATATTTTAGAAAGCGAAACAAGTGTAAAAGTATCGTTATTTCCGCTTTTTAAGTTATTTTCAAGCTCTGTTTTTGCACCTAAGAAGTCTTTTTGCTCAAATTTTAAAAGAGCATTCAAAACATGCGCAAGTCCGTAATCAGGATTGTCCTCCAGAATAAAATCTATTTCATTCTGTGCTTTTTCAAAATCTTTTGTTTCAAAATAAAGGTATGCAAGTGAATATCTGTAGCCGTAATTTTCCGGCTCAAGGCAGATTGCATTTTTATAAGAATTTAATGCTTCTTTTATCCAGCCGTTGTAAAAATACGCATTCCCGAGGTTATAAAGATATCTTGCATTTTGTTTATCTAGGTGTGAAGCTTTAGAAAAATACTTTATTGCATCTGTAAATTTCATTTCCTCTATGGCGAAAAGTCCTAAATAATTTAAAACTTCTGCATTTTCAAATGATACCGGAACAGTTTGGAAAATATTTTTTGATTTTTCAAATTCGTTTTTGTCAAAATAAATTTTTCCCAGAAGAACCAGCGCATCAATGTTTTCAGGATTTGTATTAAGAAGTTTTTCAAGTTTATTTTCAGCCTCGGCTGTTTTGCCATTATCATAGTAAGCTTTTGCTATTTCATAAATTACTTTATCATTTTGGTTTTCATATTCTTCAAATTCTTTTATTTTGTTCAAATCTTTTAGTTTTGAAGAAATTTTTATAAGTTCAATGAGATTGTTATTTGATTTGTCAATATTAAAAATTTTTTCTGCAATTTCAAAGGCATCTTTATAATTTTTTGAACAGATATATATTTTTTTAAGAATATTTAATGCGTCGATATGGTTTCTGTTTTTTTGCAGTATTTTTGCCATATACTGTTCCGCGCGTCCAAAATTTTTAAGCAAAAAGTAAAGTTCGCCTATTTGAAAAAGTATTTCAACATTTTCATTTTCGGTTTCCAGAGCTTTATAAAGCATTTCAATAGCCTGTTTATAGCACTTTTGCGATTTTAATTCAAATGCCTGTTTAATATATTCTAAAGCTTCATTGTCCTGCATATAATCTCCGCTTATTTATTTTTTATGCTGCTTTTTCTGTTTATTTTTTTTGTTTTTGTTGTTTTGCTGCTGGTTATTGTTAATCAAAATCAAAACTTCATCTTCCCCGGCCATTTTAAGATTATTTCTGGCAATCCCTTCTAAACTGGACATTGATGAAAACAATTTAATATCCTGCTTTAATTCCTGATTTTGATTTTCAGCTACATCACGAATTTTTGACAGTGTGGAAATTTTAGCTCTGTAAGAAATTGTTTTAGAAATATTCAAAATAGCCCCGAACCCAATTTGAATGAGACAAAATAAAAGAACAAGCGTTAAAAAAGAATAATAAAATCCTGTTTTGTGCCTTGATTTCAAAGAAGATTCAGGAATTTCTTCAATATTTTGATTTTCTTTTTTTTCTGCCATAAAACCTCTAAGTAAATTATAAACAAAATACAGCTTTTAAACAATAAAATTACTATAAATTTACAATTTAAATTTTGCAGAGAAGTTAAACTGAGTTTTGTTTTCTCCTGTATCAGCAAAATAAGTTTGTTTTGCACCTGCTTCAAGGAGCATTCTGTCTGAATCTTTTTTGCCAAACGGGTTCAAAGAAAAGATTAATTCTGATGATCTGCGGTTTCTTGTAATATCAGCGCTCAGGTTATTTTTTAGAGAGAAATAACTATTAAGTTTTAATTCCGGAGTTATTGATATAGTGTTATAATCCTGTGCGTAAGTTGTATTCAAAGATTTTTTTACGGAGGAACTAAGTGCAAATCTGCTTTTTTCGTATTTAGTAAATAGTCCTGTTTCTGATTCCAGCATAGCAATATTATCAACCTCATTTTTATAAAGAGCTCCGAATGTAAAATTGCCTGCTTTGCCTGATGATTTTATGCTCTGCGGCTCAATTAAATATTCGCTGTTTTTATATCTTGATGATGTTGAAGCAGAGTTTATCTTTGAAAAATCAAGACTTTTTTCCGGAGAAATTTTTTGCGGAACCCTGATGTTCAAAACGAAATTATCGTTTTCGTCTTTAAGATAAATGACAGAAGAATCCTCAACATATTCAGCATAGCCTTTAAGTGTGGTTGCACCTATTACGCTGTTATCGTCATCCTCAATATTAAGCATAATTTCTTCATCTTCGTCTGAAGCATCATTATTTATGTTAATATAATCGTTTTCATCTGCATCTTTATCTTCATCCGACTGCGGCTTCAATGTATCATTGTCATCGGGAATTGTATATATAAAGATATTCGGCAGATCGTTTTCTCCGCCTGATGTGGAAGGATACATTTTTTTATTTATTGCAAATGAAGGAATCTGCAATAATATTAAAGTTAATAAAACAAGTAAAACCTTCTTCATATATATATTTTAAAACTTTATGGGAGTTAGTCAAATTATAAACAAATTTTATTTCTTTTCATCATCTTCAAGGTTGTCAAGGGCATATTCGCAGCACTGACGTACAAGGCTGTTAAGAGAAACTCCTTTATTTTGTGCGACTGTATAAAGCCGTTCTACAAGTTCTAACGGCAATCTGAATGTTTTGTTAGTCATTTCTTCTTTTTCAACTCTAAACATAATTAATAATATACATTATTTTACACTTGTTTTATACATTAAATTTTTATTTATATTTTTAGATGTAATTTACACTTGAAAATTAAGTGTAAATATGCAATAATTAATTTGGAGGTATTTATGAAAAAATTTGGATTTACATTGGCAGAGGTCTTGATAACGCTGGGAATTATCGGTGTTGTAGCGGCATTAACTATGCCGGTGTTAGTTGCAAATCATCGTAAAAAAGTTGTAGAAACACGACTTGCAAAGTTTTATAGTACTATGAATCAGGCTATACAACGTGCAGAAGCGGATTATGGAGATAAAACAAATTGGGATATTTTAGAGTCAGGCTTTAATGAAGATGCCGATGGAAATCAGACAACTCCAAAATCATTAGAATGGTTTAATAAATACTTAAAACCTTATTTAAATTTGACAAAGGCAGAGTATGACGGCAATTCTACAGGTAAAATGCTTGCATATTTTCCTGATGGCAGTTTGGCTTTTATCAGTCAGGGAAGTATAATATTCTATCCTCAGGCAAAAGATTATGAAAAAGAAGATAAAGAAAATGGCGGTTTTAACAGAAATCAAAAGACCTGCGGAACTAAATATTTTACATTTTACTTTTATCCATGGAGCAATGCAGCCAATAACAAATATCACTATAATAAGGGGGTAGAGCCTTATATGTATAATTGGGACGGAACTGAAGAAATGCTGCGCAATAACAACTCTCTCGGGTGTAAAGAAGATGTAAGCATTGAAAGAGCTTACTGTACGGCATTAATTCAAATGAACGGCTGGAAAATTCCTAAAGATTATCCTCTCAGATTTTAGTATTAATAAATTTAAATAAGTCTTGATATCAATTTATGCCTGTGCTATCCTTTTTATGCTGATTTATAAATAAGAAAGAAGGAAAAAATGACAGACGTAAGAGTCAGAATTGCTCCGTCACCGAGCGGAAATTTACACATAGGTACTGCAAGAACAGCGTTATTTAACTACTTGTTCGCTAAAAAAAATAACGGAAAATTTGTTTTAAGAATTGAAGATACTGATGCTGAACGTACAAGTCAGGCTTATATTGATAATATTTTTGACAGCTTAAAGGCATTAGGTTTAAACTGGGACGAAGGGCCTGATGTCGGCGGGCCTTATGGACCTTATACACAGTCTGAAAGATTTGATATTTACCCGAAATATGCTCAAATTCTTCTAGATAAAGGTTTTGCATACGAATGCTACTGCACCCCTGAAGAACTAGAAGCAGAAAAAAAACAGGCTGCAGAAAATAAAAAACCTTATGTTTATACAAAAAAATGTTTGAATTTGACAGAAGAAGAAAAGGCAAAACTTAGAGCAGAAGGCAGAAAACCTGCAATCAGATTTAATATTGAAAAAGCACAGAAAGCTTTCCATGATTCTTCAATTTTAAAATTTGACGATATGGTGAAAGGCGAGCTTCATGTAGACACAAATCTCCTCGGAGATTTTGTTATTATGAAATCTAACGGAACTCCGACTTATAACTTTGCTGTAGTAATTGATGATATGCTTATGAAAATTTCTCATGTTATAAGAGGAGAAGATCATATTTCAAATACATTCAAACAGATTTTGATATTTGAAGCTTTAGGGGCAGAAGTTCCGAAATTCGGACATCTGGGAATGATTCTTGCGCCTGACAGAAGCAAACTTTCAAAACGTCACGGTGCAACCGCCGTTTCGGAATTTGTTGAAAAAGGCTATTTGACAGACGCACTGATTAATTTCGTTGCACTTCTTGGCTGGTCGCCTTCTGACGGACAGGAAATTAAAACAGTTGATGAAATTGCAAAAGATTTCAGAATAAATGAAATTTCTTCATCAAACTCAATCTTTGAATACGACAAATTGAACTGGATGAACAGCCACTATATTAAAATGCTTTCTATTCCTGAATTGAAAGAAAGATTGAAACCGTATTTAACAAAATATGATTTGGGCGAATTAACAGATGCTCAATATACGCGTATGGTAGAGGTTACCTACGAGCCTTTGACACTGTTATCAGATATTACGGATGCTGTCCCTTATTTCTTCGGTCAGGATGTTGAAATAGATGCCAAAGCCCGTGAAACTCTTGATAGTGATGTCTCTCAAGATGTTTTGAAAACATTTATGGAACAGGCAAAAGACTGGGAATGGACTGAAGAAAATCTTCATGAGAAACTAGAAGCTTTCAGAGCTTATTATAAAGAAAAAGGTATAAAGCCGAAAGTTACGATGTGGGCAATAAGGGCTGCTGTAACAGGCAGACTGTGCGGTGCTGATATGACTGCAATTCTTGCAATTATCGGCAAAGAAAAAACTTTCCACCGTGTAAAAGCCGTAATGAAGCAGGTTGTGTAAACTTTATAAGAATCATATAAATTAAATAAGCGGTTTCGATTAAAATTCGGAGCCGCTTTTAATTTTTAATATAAATTAATAAACAAAATGTTTTTTTAAAGATAAAATATTTTTTGCCGTAAAAATTTATATATATGTATTGTTTATAGAATATTTTTGGGGATTAATAATGGTTGAAATATACATAACATCAAGCGAGATTAAAAAATATATTTTTATGATAGTTTTGTTTAATGCAATTTTTCCGCGCGTACTTGAGCAAAGCGGAATTATGATAAACATATGGGATACAGAAAATTCTTCCAATACTCAAAGACTGGCATACCAAAGTTTTATAGAAGAATATGATCATTACGGGTTGAATGAGATTGCTGAATAAACAATCCTGTAATTTTGCTGTTATAAAAAAGTAAATATTAATAATATTTACTTTTA
>CALURE010000028.1 GCA_944323095.1 Candidatus Gastranaerophilales bacterium | reverse complement strand
TAAGCCATTTACGTTAAAAAGCTTATCTTCCAATCCTCCTACCCTCCTATCTTCTGATAATTCGCCCTCACCCCAGCTCTCTCCCACAGGAGAGGGAGTATTAAAAAAATCAAGGCACCGGATCATATCCGCCTTCATGGTACGGATGACATTTGCTAATCCTTTTTATCCCGAGCCATCCGCCTTTTATTACTCCGTATTTCTCTATTGCCTGACGGGTGTACTCGGAACATGTCGGATAAAAACGGCAAACGGCAGGCATATGCTTAGAAATCTTCTGGTAAATTGAAATTAAAAATAAAATTATTTTTTTCATTTTAATAAATTGTTCATTAATATAAATTACTTTAGACCAATATTGCACCAAAGGGCTGCGTACGTAGTACTATTGTTCCATTTGATAAGATTCACCGATTGTGTCAATTGCTTCAACTTTAATATCCGTAATCAATTCGGAATAAGATATTACAACGATTGTCGGGATGTGACGTTCAAGAAGCTGATACAAAGGCAGTCTTATTCTTGGAGAACACAATATTACGGGCTGCTGTCCGCATGCCTGATGCGCTCTCATTAATGTTGTCGCAGTTGTTTCTATCAATTCCTGCACCTGCATAGGATTTAACAGGAACATTGTACCGAGTTCCGTTCTCTGGCAGCTGTCATCAAGAGTCTTTTCCCACTCAGGTGAAAGCGTCAGGGCATACAAAACTCTGTCATCACCAACGTTTGACAAACATATCTGGCGCCCGAGAGCTGCCCTCAAACGTTCTGATAAGATATCCGGTTCTTTTGAAAATCTTGCGTAATCACAAAGTCTTTCAAACACAAATATAATATCTTTTATTGAAACTTTTTCTCTGATTAAGTTAACAAAAATCTTTCTCAAATCACTTGTAGAAATAATAGTCGGCACAAGGTCATTAACAAGTGTCGGATCCTGTGAACGTACAAGCTCCATAAGCTTAAGCACATCTGTTTTTGTCATAACTTCATCAACATGTTTTCTTACACATTCCTGCAGATGGGTAACAATAACGTCAGTAGGATCAACTGCCGTAACAGAGCGCGCTGCCTTTGCATCCTCAGGAGAAATCCAGTAAGCCTGAGTCTGATATGTCGGATCTATACCGATAATTGCATCCTGCGGGACTTCTTTTTTCATTGCATCCCACTGGTCGGCAATTACCATTAATTTTCCGGGATAAACATAACCTGTCGCAACAGTATTCCCACGGATTGAAATCATATATTCATTAGCATCCAGTGCTGAAGAATCCATAATTCTTATGTTAGGCAAAATGTAACCGAGTTCATCAGTAACTCTCTGACGTAATGCGGCAATTTTTGCAAGCAGCTGTCCTTCCTGATCAGGATCCGCAATTACAAGAAGGTTTGACCCGACCTGCAAACTCAAAACATCAACCCCGAGACGTTCATACATTCTGTTCGGGTTAACAAGATCCTGCATATTCTGGCGCACATTTTCCAATTGCCCTAATTGTGATTGAACATCCGCATTGATAAGAGTTGAAAATCCTGCAACAAATAAAATAACTGCAAACATACAAAACGGCAGAAACGGCAGCCCTGTTCCCTGCCAGAACCACGTATGACCTGTAATTGCAAGAAACATAAGAAATATTGATGCAAGAAACAGAGCATTAGGTTTGCTTACAATCTGCCCCGTAACATCAGAACCTAAAGAATTAGCGGCCGATGAACGTGTCATAAACACACCGGCTGCAATTGACATTAAAAGCGAAGGCAATTGAGATGCAAGACCGTCACCAATTGTTAAAATCGTATATTTAGAAACAGCATCCGCAATCGGCATCTGGTTCATTAAACACCCGATACACAAACCTCCGATAATGTTAATTAATACAATGATAATACCTGCAATTGTATCACCTTTTACGAATTTCATAGCACCATCCATGCTACCGAAAAGGTTTGATTCTCTTTGCAAATCTTCACGTTTTTTAGTTGCCTCTTCAGGAGAAATAAGACCCGCGTTAAAATCCGCATCAATTGTCATCTGTTTACCCGGCATAGCATCTAATGCAAAACGTGCGGCAACTTCCGCAATACGTTCGGCACCTTTTGTGATTACCATAAACTGTACAACTGTTATGATAAGAAATATTACACCGCCAACAATCATATTGCCGCCGGTTACAAAGGTTCCGAATGCATGAATAACTTCTCCGGCCTCACCCTTAGATAAAATCAACCTTGTTGAAGCAATAGAAAGTACAAGCCTGAACATTGTTCCGATAAGAATAATTGAAGGAAACGATGCTAACTCCAGTGTCTTTTTTACATACAAAGAAATCATCAAAAGAACTACACCGAGTGCAATATTCAAACTTATACAAAAATTTACAACCCAGTTAGGAAGCTCAACGAGCAACAGAACAATAAGCAATAGTACAAATATTGCCATAAAAACTTCGCTTAAATTCGTTCCGTTTCCACCCTGCTGAGCTTGTTCCTGCGCCATTAAATTTCCTTCAATGCTTCACTTATAACCGCAAGCTGTGTTTCAATTGTTGCGTCTATTACACCATTCGTAGTTGTAACCATACAACCGCCTTCCATAATTGTTTCGTCAGGTACGATAAGCACCTTTGCATCAAGTCCGGCACTGCTGATAACAGCAGGGATTTCCGTCTTTAACAAAGCCGCCTGATCCGGATTGACCCTGAGAGTTATTTTACTTTCTTCTTTTGACAGACTTTTCAATATTTCTGCTATATTTTCAAGAATTATTGACGGGTCTTGCTGTAATTCTTTTTTAATGATTTTCTGTGCAATATCAACACTTATTTCCATAATATCAGGGGCTATATATTCAAAAACTTCCTGCTTTGCGCCTAAAAATGAAACTATTGCATTTTTAACTTCTTCAATATCAGATTTAGCCTGAACCAACCCGTCCTGATACCCTTCT
The DNA here is from genome assembly GCA_944323095.1 of Candidatus Gastranaerophilales bacterium. Lineage (GTDB taxonomy): Bacteria > Cyanobacteriota > Vampirovibrionia > Gastranaerophilales > Gastranaerophilaceae > Stercorousia. The sequence continues at coordinate 12,052 of CALURE010000028.1, read as the reverse complement.
TTTGCGGCAGCTTCTTTAATATTTTGAGCTTCTTCCCTTGCACGCGAAATCAGGTTTCTGTCATCAATCCTCCTGAAACCTCTGCGCCTGTCGCCGCGTCTGCGTTCCTGACGCTGCTTAAAGTCTATATTGTCAAGGTTAAAAAGATCAATTTTATCATCATCAACCTTAACTTCAGGTTCATTTTCAACCTGTTGTTGTACAATTTCCTCCGCCTGTCTGCCGGCTCTCTTTTTTATAATCATGATTAATTATATTATACACCATCCTCAAGGTGTGTGGCAATAATATTTGCAACTTTCGGAGGAATTTCATAGTACTCACCCTCTAATGCCGTAAATACAAACTTTTTAACCTTATTGCGCTCCAGTCTTAATTTCTGTTCAAGCTGGGATCTGTCGAAATATTGCGCAACATTTTGAATTTTGTTAACAATTTTGGAAGGAGATAATGTTTGATTGCCATGAGGAAGATTTGTTTTTATCTCCTGCAGACATCTTAATGCAATATTAGGATCCACTTTATCGCCTAAATCAGGCATTCCCATAAATTTTATTACAGACTGAGCATCATCGGGATTAAACTTGTTTAAAATTGTTTGAACTTTTTCCTGCTTCATTTTCTGGAAAAGCATTGCAAGTGTTGCTAGTTTAAGAACCCTTGCATCTGCACCCAGCGGCTGCATTGCATCCTGCACAGGATTTGTAGCCACTTGAGCTGTAGCAGCCCCTTGCTGCGGTACTTGAGCCTGAACTTGTTCAGCCTGAACTTGCTGCTGCATCATTGCATCAATATTTGATTGGCTTGCTGCACGTTCCATCAAGCCCTGATCTATTAAATTTTTATCTTTTAATTCTGCAATACAGTCAAGATAAGTCTTTTTAACATGATGTTCAATTAATTGCAGACACTGATCCTGTGGAAGATTTTGATGAAAAGCATTTTTTGCTATTTCAAAAATTGTAAATGCAATCTTTTGCATTATTGGATCCCAGTATTGCTGCGGAATTCCCGAACGTACAAGATCTACGGACTTATGAAAAGACCATTCTGCAATAATCTGCGTAATCATTACAGCTTGATCTAGATTAAAATTCAACTGTGTATCATCGTAAAGCGCCTGACCTGCTATAGTTGCAAAATTTAATAAAGTATTTGCAACATAATTTTTCTGATTATCGTTAAAATCAGCAGGGATTAATTCCAGCGCCTGCTGGGCTAAATTTTGTGCAAAACCTTTATAATCAAAACCTTCTATTGCCATTTTTTATACCATAGCTTACGACTGCTTTTAAGGCGCTTTTTATTTGTCCTGCATTAACTTTTCTTATCTTAGTGCTGCCGCTTTGTTTTGTCAATGCACTCGGGGAGCCACGTTATCCTGAACCCGGTTCAAAATCTTTACTTGTCCCTCGCACCTCTTTTGCTTAATAAGCCTCCCTTCTTTTATTTAGCCTGACCTCTTGCCTTCCGGACTTCCTGCCTTCCATATCACCCTTGTTCAATCCAGCTTTTTATCTTTTCACCGGCTTCTTCATCATCTGCATCAGAAAGCTCTGCAGACAGATTTGAAAGCGTATCAGCCAGTTGTTCAGGAGTTTGCTGTTGTATATAACCTCTTTGCTGTTGCTCAACAAGTCCCTGAGCAAGTTCTGATTGTCTTTCAGTCAATTGTGCAGCTCTGTTGCTTATATCGCTTAACTGCTGTTCCTGCTGTGCTGTTTTTTGTCGCAGCATTTCTACTTCACGTCTGTTTGCTTCCTGTATTTGCTGAACTTTATTAGAAATTGCTTTAAATACTATCACCAGACCGATACCACACAATGCAATTGCAAGCCACCACGGGTTACCTGTTTCATCAGGTTTAGGAAGATTTGCAGGTCTGTCCGATGCGAGATAAGGATCTGTTGAATCCGAAAACGCGATTGATACATTTTCAGGATCTACTTTAGGACTTGCGGCCTTTGCAATTAAATCTTTTAATTCTTCCAGAGTAGTATTGGCCGGAAGCGCATTTTTATCTAATGTAACAGCAATTGAAATTTCCTCGACAACACCGGGTTTTATGTATTCATTAGTCTGGGTTTTTGTAACACCGTACTGGGTTTCTCTTGCCGTACGCGAATAATTTCTGTTCTGGCTTGAATCAGACGAACCGTTAGGCAAACCGTTCGGGAGATAAACACTTACCGCATTAACATTTCTGTTTGAATCGTTTGTCTGATCGCCTAACCCTTCTGAGAATGTCTGCTCCGTAACAGATGCTTTTCTATTGGGATCATAATCAATAGTAAATTTTTCAACAGGAGCCTGACGCAGGAATGTGCTGACTGTTGCAACATAATTTCCCTGCCCGATAAGTCTGTCTAACTGCTGATTTACTTTTGTTGTCATGTATTTATCATTTTCTTCCAAACGTCTCAACATTTCATCTTCAGCATTCATAATACTGTGATAAGTATTCCCGTTAGTATCAGTTATTGCAATATTTTCGGCAGTTAAACCCGTTACGCTTCCAAGTAAAAGGTTTGTTATTGCCTTGACTTTTAACTGATCAAGTTTTGATGCATCTTTTGCAAGAGTAATCTGTACAGTTGCAGTCACAGGTTTTTGCATTGATGTAAACATTGTCTGTTCCGGAATTGAAATAAATACAGAAGCATTATCAACCCCGTCAATTCTTCTTATAAGTCTTGAAAGCTCACCGTTTATTGCACGAGACAGCCTGATTTTTTTATCTTCTTTAGTTGATGTAAAATCACCTTTATCAAAAATTTCAAGACCTACATTCTGATCCATAAGTCCGCTCTGGACGATTTGAATAAGAGCCAAATCTCTATCAGTCGTGTAGCATGCTTTTCTGCCTGTTTTGCAGTCGCCTTTTTTCAAATAAAGAATTGATTTTGTACCGTCTAATCTTCTGCTCACTGCAATATCATATTTTGCAAGAAGTGCTTGAATTTCAATAGCTTTTCCTGCGTTATCGGTTGTTAAAAGATCAACATTTTCTTTCAAAGGTTCACCGGTAACTTCCGTACCGTTAGAGGGTTTGTTAGACGCTCCGACAATGCTTATTGTAACGATAAGAGCAAGCAAAAGTACAACACCGCCTATTATGCCGTACAATAAAGGTTTATTCTCCAGTATTTTTGAAAAATCCATCTTTTACCCTCTTAGCATTTGTCAAAATTTTGACATCATGTTTTCCCAAGTCTTATATAATATTTTACACCTGAATTTGCATAACTTTGTCATATGCCTGTATGACTTTTCCCGTAATTTGTGTTGCAACATTAATGCTTATTTCAGATTTTGCCATAGCAGTCATAACATCATGGATATCAACATTTCCGCTGCCTGACATAACATCTTTCAGTAAATTGTCAGGAGCATTAAGTTCTGTATTAAGATCTTCCGCAAGTCCCGACAAAACCTGCTTGAAATCAGGAGAAGTTTTATCCTCTACACGGTTCATTCGTGCAGATGGTATATTACCTAACCCCGTATCAAGTTTTGTGTGCTGAATTCTCCCTGCCAGATCGTATTGCGGATAAAAGCTGTCCATTTATTACCTGCCTTTCTATATCTATCATACATTATATTTTTTAATTTTATACATAGAACAGGCAAAAATCATCCAAATTCAGTAGATAAATGACGGAATTTAAACCAAACTTACTACCTGTCTGCATGAATTTAATGATTTTTGATGAAATATCAAGATTGATATCATTGTTTTATACTCTTATTCTTAATAAAACTATAGAAATATTTAACAATTTCAGAAATAAGTTGTAAGCATAAAATTATATATCCGAACAAGGTTACAAATTTAATCGGGCAAATAATTAATAAAAGAGCCATTCCATACCAAATATCTGCCTTTTCAAATTTAGTTTTGTTCAAAAATAAAACAGTCACAGGGAAAAAATACAGCATCCTGTATCCGTAAAAAGAATTAAAGGCCATTATCAACATTACAACCGAACAAAACTTTTTCCATTCATCTTTAAATACCGGAATACAAAAATACATAATTAACATTAAGAATGTTAAAAATTTACATGAAGCTCCATACTTATATGTGTTACAGCTGCAAATAAAATTTTTAATAAATAAAGGGAAATTAAAAAGTCCGCCTTTTAAAAATAAAAATGCTCCCAAAAACAATAATAAAGAATAAACTAAAACCTTTACAAAATCTTTATACCTTTTTCTAAACAACAGTATTATTGCAAATAAAGAAGGTATAAGTTTTAATGCACAGGCAAAAGCTAATGCCCAAAAACTTAATTCTCTGTTTACACGGTTTGCAGAGTTATAATTAAACATAAAAAAAGATACCGCAAATACTGATAATATAACGGAATTTCCTCTTTCAAAATAAAAAATAAATGGAGTTGACACTAAAAAAGATAAAATAATTAAAAACTTTATATATTTTTTCTCTAAATTTAGATTTTCATACAAATACACAAAGAACAAGACAGACACAACACAGAGCAAATAATTCGCCAGAAACATTGCTTTTGAAAAAGCTGCTGAAAGCCCCCCCCCCGATAAGAATAAAGTTGGAATAATATTATAATCAACAGCTTTCTGTACCCCGCCAAATAAACAATATTCCATTGGTGGTAATCCGCGCTCTGCAAGTGACCAGTCAGCTCCCCTATAAACATATTCATCAGAGGCTAGCCTTGCATGATTTATAAAATCAGCAAGATAATCCTGAAAATTTGCAAATACAATCTGTTTTAATCCAAATATACCAAAACCAAAAAACAAATCTACAAGAAAAACTATTACTACAAAAATTATAGAAAATGTAAAAATTTTTATAAATTTTTCTTTTTGCATAAAAACTATTCAGCCTCTAATTCGCGCCTGATATCTTCAACAGTCACATGCAAGACAGGAGAATTTTCATCTTTTCTCAAAACAACATTTGTTATACCTGATTGAACAATAAATCTTTTACACAAAATGCAGATAAAATTATGTCCCCAGATATACATTGTAGAACCCTTGCATCTGTCCTGACCGGCTTGAATTATTGCATTTTGTTCAGCATGAATTGATCTGCAGGTCTCATATTTTGTGCCGGATGGAATATTATGTTTAATTCTGTAACATTCGCCTCGTTCGTAACACGATTCAACTTTTGAAGGTGTTCCGTTATAACCTGTTGCCTTAATTTTTTTATCATCACCGACAATTACCGCGCCTACCTGAGCTCTTATACAATTTGACCTGCTTGCACAGGTTTTTGCCAGATCCAAAAAGTAATCTTCCCATGACTTTATTTCCATAAATTCCTCCAGTCCTTAAACTTATTCTAGTATAAAATTATGAACTTGCAAATATTTATTTAAGTTATAAAATAATTTTATGCTTAATCTGTTTAAGAAAAGCTCCCTTAAAACAATTGACAGAGAAACACTGGATAAACAGATAGAAAAGTTTAATTTAAGCGGAGTAAGTGGTGATGAAAAGGATGTAATAATTTCACTTACGTCTTTCCCGCAAAGGATGGACGAACTTCATTATACATTGTATTCTCTTTTAAATCAAACAATTAAGCCTTATAAAATTATACTCTGGCTCGGACGAGAGCAGTTCCCCAACCTTAACAAAGATGTGCCGGAAAAAATATTACACCTGCAGCAAAATGGCTTGACTATTGGATGGACTAAAAACTTATACTCATATACAAAACTTATACCGGCATTAAAAAAATATCCTGATAATATTATTGTTACTGCTGACGATGATATATATTATGAACCAGATTGGCTTGAAAAATTAATTAAAACTCATAAAGAAAACAAAAATTGTATTATATGCCATAGAGCACACAGAGTTAAGCTTGACAAAGAAACTCTGGCTCCTTACAAAAAATGGCCGAAAAAAATCAAAGTCTGTAAAGCTTCATACCTTAACTTTTTAACAGGGGTAGGAGGGGTGCTTTACCCGTCAGGCTGTCTTTATAAAGATGTTTTAAATGAAGAACTTTTCACAAAGCTGTCTCCAAAAGCTGATGATGTATGGTTTTGGGCTATGGCTGTATTAAATAAAACAAAAATCTGTATTGCAGACAACTGGGTAAAACGACTTACTTATATTAACCCTGAAAGAGAACGCGGCTTAACTGATGAAGTGACACTTTTCTCATTTAATAAAAAAGGCGGCAATGACGTACAGATTAGAAATGTCATAAATCATTATCCTGAAATTTTGAATATTTTAAAAGAAAAATAAAAAACCTATTGTCTGTAATTTCTTATACCGGTTGTAATCATCGCAATACCGTATTTATCACACAGTTCAATTAATTTGTGGTCTTTTATTGCTCCGCCGGGCTGAATAATTAAACTTATTCTTGCCTGTACTGCAGAATAAATACAGTCTTCCGCTGGAAGAAATGCATCTGATGCAAGAACTGCTTCTTTTGCTCCGTCACAAGCATAGTTTAAAGCAGATTCGACCGCAGAAATCACATTTGTCTGCCCTTGTGATATCGCAACCGTTTTAAAATCTCTTGCAATAACAACAGAATTTGTTTTTGCATGTTTTACTACTTTCCAGGCAAAAACAGCATCTTCAATCTGCTCAGGTGTTGGTTTTTCCCTTGTAACAATTTCAAATTTATCTTTATCAAGTTCGCTGTTGTTTCTATCCTGAACAAGTGCTCCAAATGGAGTTAAAATAACTTCTTCACCTGTTAAACGTCTGTAATCTCTTAACGATGTATTTAATTTTACAAGTTTAATTTCAGAATTATCTTCAAAAAGTTTTACAGCTTCTTCGTCATAGTCAGGGGCTACAACGACCTCTACAGCCATAGAATTTAAATGCTTGGCAACATCAATATCTACAGGTTTTGAAAAACCCATAACTCCGTAAAAAGAACTTATCGGATCACAATCAAAAGCCTTGGTATAGGCATCATATAAAGAACGTCCGAGTGCAACTCCACAGGGTTTGGTGTGCCTTATTATAGATACACTGTTTACATCATAAAATTCACTTACAATATTTGCAGCTTCGGTTACATTCAAGATATTATTAAACGTCAGCTCTCTGCCGTTAACCACTTCGTAATCAACCATTTTATCGGTTTTATATATTGCCCCGTGCTGATGAGAATTTTCTCCGCACTGCATATCTTTTATTTTTTCAAAACTAAATGTTTTAAATGGTTTTTCTCCTGTCTGTTCGGCAAGTTTCGAACAAACCAGTCTGTCATAATTTGCAGTTGTGTTAAACGCTTTTGCTGCAAGTTTTAATCGCCCGAAATCATTCGCGTTTAATGCAACATAATAATCGACTTTATCGGTAATAACAGTTACATTCTTATAATTTTTTGCCCCTGCACGGAGTAAAGCAATACCTGCAATATCTATTTTGTTTATAACATCTTCAATATTATTAGCTTCTAAAACGAGCTTTTCAAACGGACATATATTAACAACAACCATGTCAAAAGATTTTATTACAAGATTTTCAACTTCATTGAAACTATGTGAATCAGTATTATTTTTCAAAATTCCTGCTAAAATAGTTTCGTTTATCATATCAAAATCTTTTGAAAAAAGACCTGAAGCATTTGAAAATTCCGACACATTTATAACTTCAATATCAGCAGCTTTCAAAAGCTCATACGTATCGCCGCCGGAGACTATTTCATACTCAAATTTTTCTACAAGATTTTTTGCAAAATCTATTAACCCTGCTTTATCATATACACTTATAAATGCTCTTCTTTTCATCTTTTATACCATAGCTTACGACTGCTTTTGAGGCGCTTTTTATTTGTCTTGCATTAACTTTTCATATCTTAGTGTTGCCGCTTTGTTTTGTCAATGCACTCGGGTATTTTTGTCATCCCCGAAATAAATTCGGGGCAGGTCGTTTCAAAATCTCAACTTATCCCTCGCACCTCTTTTGCTTGATAAGCACACCTTTCTTTTTCAATTTACATCCAGTAATATTTTTTATTATAACATTATTATAAAATTTTACTATTTTCTTAGCATTTCGTAACTATTTATAAATTTTCTTGAAATAATTTCTTTGCTATATTATAATAATCAACAAGAAAGAGGGTAATGATGGTAAGTAACAGAATAACCGAAGGTGTCGGAAAAAAAATAGTTGAAGCACTAAAAAAACAATCTGATATGGAAATTCAAAATGTTGTAGAAAATGCAGCTGCAACAGATGATAATATTTCTGCTGATATTAATAATCAGGAAGTTGAATACAGCGATAACAGCAGCGATTTTATTGACGAAACTCCGAAATTCAGTATGCAGCCTGATAACGGTTTCAGTGATTATAATGAAGAACCTGTTATTGTTCAACATAACACCTTTACAAACCAAAATATCCCGCCTTCATTCAGCCAGCCCGTACATGAACCTTTTGCAGGCGAGCTGGAAGGTTTTGAAATTCCGACAAATATTGCAGTTTTAAAACAACTTATTAACCAGCTTCCGGCAGGAGTTTCCAAACAAACAGGCGCTCAAATCATAAAACAAACAATGGAAGCCCTCGGGATTTCAATGAAAAGTGTTTTACAGGAAGCACAGCAGGTACAGGAAAGTCTTAACACTTCGGCAAGAGAATGTCAGGCTTCTATTATGGAATATAAAAAACAAATTAATACTCTTGAAAGACAAGCGCAAAAATACCAGAAACAGTATTCAGCGCTGAATGATATAATAAGTTTATTTATCCAGACAAATATTTAAAAAAAACGGTTTTTTAAAAACCGTTTTTTTATCTGTATGTAAATGAACTTTGAATATTCTTATCAATAAAGCCGAGACAAGATTGATACTCTGCATCTATCATCTTCAACCGTGACTGATATTGCAACATTTGCATATCAAGTTTTTGTTCGAGAACCTTTAATTTCGCCTGCCGCTGCTGCAACATTTTCGTTGTAGGAGATTCCGGATCATAATCATTCCCGACCTGCATTAAATCACTGACAGATTTTGACAGTCCCATCTTGGTCTGGGTAATCAATTGAATTTTGTATTCAAGATCAATCCTTTGCTGCTGAAGATACAATAATCTGATTTGTGAGGTAACTAATCCCATTTTTAACTTCCTTTACCTTGTTTCGTTGAGGTTTGAACCTCTCAGGAAAGTATGCTGATTGTTTTCTGCAATCAACTGTTCCATTTTTTGAAACTGATGACGATGATAATTCAATCTGTATTGCGCCATCTTTCGTTTCTTGTTCATTGTCAAAAACTCTTTTATACCTTCTACAAATGAGTCTGACATTGATTTTATAGGATTCTTCCTTATCAGAAAGTTTTTTGAATATATCAAGAAATCTAACAATCTTTTTATATTCATTTCTAAAGTATCACGAAGCATTTTTCTCCTTACTACTTTAGACCTACATGTATATTAAAACAATTTACAAACAAATATTGCCATGTTTGGTAAAATTTGCTTAACATGTCTTAATTTTTCAGTCCAAAATAATCTAACATATTCTATTACGAATAATATTAAATAAAACTTTAATAAAATAACAACATTTGTAAAAATTTTTTACAAGTTCTGAATAGCTTTGCTGTCGCCTTCGATAGATTCTTTAAGCATTTTTTTCACAACATCGCCCTGAGTATCAAGCATTTTGCATACCGTTTCAATATTACGCACCTTGTTAGAAAGGATGGTGTCTGCATTTGACGTAATGTTACCGGTAACATTTTGATATGCAGCAAGAGCGGCAGAAGAAGTTCCCTGCATCAAATTTCCCATAACAATAGCCGGAAGTCCGTATTCTCCAAGATATGGAGCTGCTGCCTGCATAATTCCGCCCCAGCCTGATATTACACCTGCGACAGGTAAAACAATATTTTTCATAGAAAAACCGTAACCATTTGCAGCTCCGAGTCCGTAGGCTGCAGCACTTGCAACATCAGCAATTCCACCAACTCCCGAAGCATAGCCTGTTGCCACACCTGTATCAGTTCCCCAGCCGCTGACAATTGAAGCAGCTCCTCCTGTTGCATAACCGTCAAGCCCCCAGGAAATAGGAGCAGCACCGGAAGGAAAACCGGAATAATTATACAGAGAATCAATTCCGTATGAAGACCCGCCGTTAAATTGTGAAGCATAAGAAGTTCCGGGGATATTCATAGAATCAGAAGCACCAAAAACAGTCGCAAAAGATGACGGGGCAAACAAACTTGCAAGATTATATAAAAAACCGCCGGTAGCGCCAAATCCTGATCCGAGACCGTTTCCGGAAACAGTTAAATCGCGAAGCTGGTCATAAGTTTCCCACAGCATTGCCTTTGCATCGCCGCTTGCAGAGCCGAATTTGTTTGCAATAACCAGATAACTGTCATTTTTGTATGCCATATTTTAAACCTCTTATACTTATTATTCAAATGTTTTAAATGTAGATTCAATATTTTTATCTATAACTTTCTTAACTGCTTCCATCTCTGTCTGTAAAGCTTCCTGTTCTGTATCAAGCTGTCTGAGACGCAATTCTAAAGTTCTGTCCTCTTCTTGAATTTTTTCAGTCTTTGCGTTAATGTCTGCAATTTTCTTTTCATAAACCTGCATATCATAATTATACTGGTTCATAGCATCATCATAAGCATTCTGATCCGTAATTGTTTCAGTTTTCAGTGCATAAGTTGCAGTTGAATCTTCATATCTTATAGACTGTGGACGTCCGGATTCATCCAAATCAACAAATGCTCTTTGAGTTCTTTCAATCTTTGTTTCGACATTTTCAGCATAATAATTGACGAGTTTATTTTGAAGTTCAGTGGGTTTTGAAGGATCCTGCGCGGAAATTGCGGCAGCTGTCAAATCCTCTAAACTTGCGTAATATCTTCTTCCCTGAAATTCCCATGTATAAATACTGTCAGAAGAAGCAAAATTGTCTGTCGGAAATTCATCACAAATTTCTTCATAAGCGGCTTTTTGATCGGGATCAGTCGGGTCATAGGCGGTAACTTCTGCGTTGCCGACATAAGTTGGGACACCTGACTCTACAGTATAATTAAGAGCATCTGCAGTACCTGCTGCGGCTTTTTCAAGTTCCGAACGTGTTGTAAATTTAACAGTGCCGTCAGTATCTGTATATGTTAAAATATTTTCCGGTTCTTCTTTTGCCAGATCCGGATAATTCTGGCAAATTTTTTCAAAATTCGTTCTCTGTTCTTCAATTAAAGGGTCATACTGCTGTGCAGTAATTCCGTTTATAGTGTAAGAATCATTTACATCGTCGTAAGTGACCGTTGTTCTGTCAATTGTTCCCTGCACTCCTGCGGTATCAAGCAAAACCTGAGGATTTGACAGGTTAGTTTTTACACCTGTAAATACATCTGCATAATGATAATGGGTAATTAAATAATTATAATTCGGATCATTAGTAATTTCTGTCATTTCAGTAATTGTTTCACCATATGCGCCATCCTGATATGAATATTGAAGTGTCGTATAATCCTGAGTACTCGGGGCTGTAGGAACTTCAAGCGCCAACAGTTCATTGAAAGTGTTAGCACTCTGATTTGCAAGCGCGGTACGTGCCTGATTTATCTGCTGACCTTCGTATTCAACATTGGTTTTTCTTGCGGTTAAACCTAAATATCTTGCCTGTGAAGCTGCCATACCCATGGGGTTACTCTCCTTCTTAAATATAAAATTACTACCTTACGCTTTTAGTTATAATAATGTTTTTTGAAAAGTCAACATTACATAAAAATTATACGGTACTAATTTATAAATATATACGTGAAACAGAAAAAATCATACATTTAGAGGAGAACTTTATAAGGTGGGAACGCTTTGCTTATCCCACCCTACGGATCTGTCACCTCTGAAATAAATTCAGGGCAGGCTATAATGGATGACAGAATACTTCCTCTCCCATGGGAGAGAGCTGGGGTGAGGGATAATTAGAAGATAGGAGGAGGATTAGAGGATAAGCTATATTGGCCGACGGAAGTCAAGAAGCCCGGAAGGCAAGCTGTTATAGGTGCTTCGCACAAAAGTAACTTATTTG